>CAISYK010001226.1 GCA_903889605.1 uncultured Bacteroidota bacterium | reverse complement strand
CAATGGCTCGTTTGATTAAAAACTCAATCGATGCTAAATCCGGTACAGGTAAAGAGGAAATGCTTAACTATTTCCATGATTGGGTAGTTGAAATTAACCAGGGGGAGTTTGAAGCAATTGTTGATGAAATGGTTAATATTGATTATGATCATAATGATATAAATGAAGCAATGCAGGTTGTTGAAAAATTTGTGTTCACCCTTTCTTCAATACTCAGCAAATTAAATAAACTTGACTTTATTGGGGACAAGAAAAAAACAGGAATTATTGTTACCTCAGAGAAAGCCGAGAATATTGATAAACCTAAGAAAAGAAACTTTTTAATATCTTAAATAACAATTTGAAAACTGCTGGTTTGAAAATAGCATTTGCCGATTCCCATATAATGCAGGGATGCTGCTGATGTAATCATTAAATTATCAATTTTGCAAATTACCAAATTAATTTTATATGGAGCCATTAAACTCTAAAGACCGTCTTTGGGCTATTGTTAAACTTTCGTTGTTATTTTTATTAACTTTTATCATTTTCGTAATTGCAATATTTTTTGATTTCGGAGGTGTACCAATAAAAGAAAATAGATTATTGAAAGATGAAAATAAAAAATTTAAAGACGAACAAGTTGAACAAAACAGATTGTTTCAGCAATTGGATTCTATTTATGTTAACTTATTAAAATTGGATAATGATCCTAATGGTATTATAAAAAGTACTATAGCTTCTCAATTAGTTTCTATATCAGGCTTTGCAAAGTCGGAGTCAAAATTAACCAGTAAATTGGCAAATAATTCCCTAAATGCTTATTCAATAATCCTTTCGGAAAAACAAAAAGTTTTGGAAGGTGCGGGATTAAATAAGGATATGAGTAAACTTGAAAAAGAATTAAAGGACATGAAGGATGCCATGAAAGATATGAAAGAGGAATTAAAAGATTGCCAAACAGATTTACGCACAGCTTTAAAATAATTACTCCTTATTTTCAGCATTTTATATTTCTTTACTTTTTCCTTAAAAGTATTTAATGACGGTTATTTATACTCAAAATAGCAATTTAACGGTTTTTGTCCTATAATTAAATTAACAAACCATTTTATAAAAGCGATAACCAGCAAATAAATTACAGTTTATATTTAAAACAAACCTATAAAATCCAGGCGCCATGGCACAAAATGAAAATGACAAATACTCTCGATTGGCAGATAAGATCAATGGAGTAGAAACTAGTACCAATACCACAAATAGTGAAATGCGCCTTATGGGCTTATGCGGCAATGATATGCGTGCCGTTTGCGATACAGTTGCAAGTATTGTTAAAAATAAAGGCGTCCCTATGGATGTTGGTCTTAAACAAAAAGCAGTTGTTAGACCAAATCTTAAATTTACTAATGGAAAAGTTACAGGCGGATCAATAAATATAACTATACATTTCGATTAATTTTTTCATGTTTTACTGATAGGTTATTTCAATGAATTTGAGCTGTTTGGATAATTGCCATAAGTTCTGGTTATTATTTCATTCTTGCCGATTATTGCTGTCATGCTAATAAAATCAGTTTGCCAGTTTTAATGGTGTTGCCATCTTGCATCAAGCGGAAAAAATATATTCCTTTTGTTTGTTTGCTCAGATCAATTTCTGATTGCTCAGAATTTATTAATGTTCCGTATATTTTTTATCCAGACAAATCATAAATACTTAGCTCTCCTTTTCCTGAAATAGTAAATTTTCCTGAAGAAGGGTTTTGGAAAATACTGTTTTGCCAATTCTCAGTTAACTGATTAACTTCGGTTGTGTTGCTTATCTGATATACATTAACATGAGCTTGCCAGTTTTTTTGTTCTGTTGGGTAAATATATTCAGATACATCATACGAAATATATAATTTATTGCCAACCTTCGTAATAAATGGGCGGTGGGCATTAAATGAAACTCCGTTTGGTGTTGTTACCACAGGATAATTGGTAACCGTATCAGTTAACGCACTAACCCAGTTGGAAGTATATACACTTATTGAAACATTCCCATATTGGTGATCGCCTGTATGATACGCGACATAATAATATTGCCCATCCCAAATAACACCTTGTGACCATTGTCCATCTGTTGAAATTAATGTCTTGGAAACATAGTTAAAACTATTATCATACTTGTAGGAATATAAAGCATGTGCAGCAATACTGTTTGTGGTTATAATATAATAATTACCTTAATTATATATACAGCTTGATCCCCATGAATAAGACTTTGGAGTAAGAATTTTATCTGCAGTAATTGAATTCAAATTCAGATCATATTGAAATACATGTATGTTCGGGTTATAATAAATTGAGGGCGGGGTTACCGGAGGCGATGCTGAACTATCATGCAATGCACCTATGATTAGCCGGCCGTTTGTATAATTCATCAATTGGTCAATATTCTAATCATGTGAATTTAGAGTTATGGTTGCTGAAGTTACAACATTAAAATCATCACTAAATTTGCTTAGCTTATATTTTAAAATTCCTGAAGATGTGCTTCCCAGGCTAGTTAGGTGGTAATAATTGCTGTCCACCATTACCATTGCAAAATCGCCGGCACTTGTAAAGCCTGCCAATGTCCCTTTATTTCCTGTAAAAACCATGCTTGAACTGTATTCGCGCCATGCGAAATTTGTTAAGATGCCTTGGGGTAATGCGCAGCCTGCAGGCCTAGCTGCATATATCATGTGAAATTTATTACGGGAAGGGTGATAGTATATTCTTGCAAAAGCTCCAATGGTATCAGTTGAATTAGGAGTTAGCGAATATGAGTTTAGCTGGTTTAAACTTATTTGGGCATTTGAAGTTAGTTGTAAACAAATTAATGCAGAAAATATAGTAAGTAGTTTTTTCATAAATTATAGTTTTAGTTTTCCATTGTCTGTACCTATGCTTGGACCTAATTATTGTCAAATTGTCGTTCCTGATTCATGTGCTAAATTATTAAATTGCAGGTCAAAAGACAAATAGTTTTGTGTCACAGTGAACTATTATTAACGTACTTTTCGGTTAGCAATTTCTCGCCCAAGAATTGTCCGAGCCGATATTTTGATAATCTGTTCCACTCTTATTATTACCTTTATTGGGCCGAAATCGAAAAGAGGCATTACACCTAATTTTATTTAGAAGTATGCCTCTTTTCAGTTTTGTAAAAACACTAACCTTCAGAAATTGAAAAATCTTATTCCTCAGTATTAGTTTCAGTATTCGTCACATCGCTGTTTGGTTCAGTATCATTTGCACCTAATTCATTGGTGACATTACCTTCAGCACCTGTTTCAGTATTCACTGAAGCCTCTTCAATAACCTCTTCCATATCCACTTTACTTACAGCCGCAATTTCATCAGTAGCTTTCAGATTTATTAAACGAACACCTTGTGTAGCACGGCCAATAACACGTAATTCAGAGACAGCCAAACGGATAATGATACCTGATTTATTTATGATCATTAGACCATCTTTATCAGTAACATCTTTTATAGCAATTAAATTACCTGTTTTTTCAGTAATGTTTATAGTTTTCACACCTTTACCTCCGCGTTTTGTAACTCGGTATTCTTCAATATCCGAGCGTTTGCCGTATCCTTTTTCCGACACAACCATTACATCGCTCAATTTATCAGGCATGGCAATCATACCAATAACTTCATTGCCATTTTCTTCTCCGATATTTATTCCTCTTACACCTGAAGCATTACGGCCCATAGGGCGTACATTTGCCTCATTAAAGCGGACTATTTTACCAGCCTTTGAAGCCAGCATAATCTCATTGGTTCCATTGGTTAATAAAACTTCTAATAATCCATCACCTTCTCTAACAGTTATGGCATTGATACCATTCTGGCGCGGACGTGAATAAGCTTCCAGCGTTGTTTTTTTGATGATGCCGTTCTTAGTACACATAATAATAAAATTATTCTTTGTGTACTCTTCATCCATAAGGTTTTTTACATTGATATAAGCTTTCACTTTATCAGTAGGAGGTATATTGATTAGATTCTGGATGGCACGTCCTTTAGATTGGCGTGTTCCTTCAGGAACTTCAAATGCCCGCATCCAGAAGCAGCGTCCTTGTTCTGTGAACAGCAGCAAATAATTATGTGTTGATGCAATGAATAAATGCTCGATAAAATCCTCATCACGGGTGGTACTGCCCTTTGCGCCTTTTCCTCCGCGGGCCTGTGTGCGGTATTCAGATAATAAAGTCCGTTTGATATAACCCATGTGTGAAATAGTAATTACCACTTCTTCATTGGCAATCATATCTTCAATTTTAAAGTCTCCGGATGCATAAACTATTTCTGTTTTGCGCACATCACCGTATTTGTCTCTTATTTCAATAAGTTCATCTTTAATAATTTTCATTCTCAATCCTTCATCACTCAAAACTGATCTTAAATAATCAATTAACTTCATTAACTCTTCATACTCTGCTTTTATCTTATCCCTCTCTAAACCAGTGAGAACACGTAAACGCATCTCTAGTATGGCTTTTGATTGAAGTTCGCTCAGTCCGAAGCTGCTCATTAATCCGTCCTGAGCTTCGCTTGGTGTTGAAGAAGCACGGATTAACTTGATTACTTCATCTAAATGATCCAGTGCTATTAAGTATCCTTCCAGGATATGGGCGCGCTTTTCGGCTTGAATAAGTTCGAATTTTGTTCTTCTTGTTACCACATCATGACGATGAGCAACAAAATGCACTATCATATCTTTCAGATTCAGCATCATAGGCCGGCCGGCAACCAATGCAATATTATTTACACTGAAAGATGTCTGAAGCTCTGTATATTTGAATAAGTTGTTTAAAACTACATTTGTAATAGCATCGCGTTTTATTTCATATACAATCCTCATTCCATCCCTGTCCGACTCATCGCGGATGTCCGAGATGCCTTCAATTTTCTTATCATTAATAAGGTCAGCAGTTTTCCGGATCATTTCTGCCTTATTGATCTGGTAAGGAATAGCGTTTACAATAATCCGTTCGCGGCCATTGTCTGCAATTTCAACATTTGTTTGGGCGCGCATGATAATCCGTCCGCGACCGGTTTCAAAAGCATCCTTCACGCCTTCATAACCATAAATAATTCCGCCTGTAGGGAAATCCGGGGCCTTAACATAGTGCATCAGCCCGGCAATATCAATATCCCGGTTATCAATATATGCCATTGTAGCATTCACAATTTCAGTTAAATTATGAGGCGGCATGTTGGTTGCCATCCCTACTGCAATACCTGAAGCACCGTTAATTAATAGGTTTGGTATACGTGTAGGCAGAACAGTAGGCTCTGTTAAACTGTCATCAAAATTAGGACGGAAATCTACAGTATCCTTTTCAATATCATTCAGCATTTCTTCAGCGATTTTTTTCAAACGCGCTTCGGTATATCGCATAGCAGCCGGGCTGTCGCCGTCAACAGATCCATAGTTACCCTGCCCGTCAACCAAAGGGTAGCGCAAACTCCAATCCTGAGCCATACGCACCATTGCATCATATACTGACGTATCGCCATGAGGGTGATATTTACCTAATACTTCACCCACAATACGGGCGGATTTCTTGTGCGGTTTGTTGGACATTACCCCTAAATCAAGCATGCCATACAATACCCTGCGGTGAACAGGCTTTAAACCATCACGCACATCAGGTAAAGCACGGGAAACAATAACTGACATTGAATAATCAATATAAGCCGTTTTCATTTCTTCCTCAATATCAATCCTGATAATTTTTTCTCCGTCTGCCATTTCTATTTAATTTTTGATTTATTGATTTTTATATGTATTTATTTTTATTTCTTGTAATGGTTATTAGTGCTTGTCCCTTCGGGGCGGGCTTTCCGCTTCAATCTTCCCCGATGAAAAATCGAGTAAGGATTTCCGCTGCAATCCCTCACGCAATCATTTAATAATATTGGCTTATCAGGTGTACATGAAATTACCAATTTCTATGTGAAAATGTTTGATACCTGCATTTTTGTCATAAAATTTAATTAGCACAATAATTGTAGAAATCTAACAAGATTTAGGAGTTCGAAGATACTTATTTCAGCATAAAAAAGTACGGCTTTAGGATTTTAATTATTAACATTTCAGTCATTATTTTTGTTGATAATTATAATTTAACGTTATTTAGTCATTTAATTGGATAAGTACTTTTGATTTTGTCTTAAATACCTTATTTTTGTAGGTATATGTAACTCTTAAAACGGGTTTTACGTTTTAAAAAATAATTAATTCATAATATTATGGAAGCGAAATTTTCACCTAGAGTAAAGGATGTAATCACATACAGTCGCGAAGAAGCGCTGCGTTTAGGTCATGATTATATTGGCACCGAACATTTATTGCTTGGCATCATACGTGAAGGCGAAGGAACTGCAGTAAGGCTTCTCAAATCGTTAGGTATTGATTTGTCTGAATTACGCAAAGCTGTTGAACAAGCAATTGGAACAGGAAATCATAAAGTCAGCAACCTTGCTAACATCCCTTTAATGAAACAAGCCGAGAGAGCTCTAAAGATTACCTACCTAGAGGCAAAACTTTTCAAAAGCCCGGTTATTGGAACAGAACATTTAATTTTATCAATCCTTAAGGATGAAAACAATGTGGCTACAAAATCGCTGCATAAATTTAAAATAGACTACGAAGTTATGAAATTAGAACTCGAATTATCTAAATCTGATCCGAAAGCCGAATTTCCGGGAACACCTCCTGATGAGGATGCTGATGACGATACATTTAGCGGCGGCAGCGCAAAAAAAGCTGTTGACAGCAAATCAAAAACACCGGTATTGGATAACTTCGGTCGTGATTTAACCAAACAGGCGGAAGAAGGTAAACTTGATCCGATTGTCGGACGTGAAAAAGAAATTGAACGCGTGTCGCAAATTTTATCACGCAGAAAGAAAAATAATCCGATATTAATTGGTGAACCTGGTGTTGGTAAATCGGCTATTGCTGAAGGCTTAGCCTTACGGATTGTTCAGCGGAAAGTTTCCCGTGTATTATTTGGAAAACGAGTTGTTACTTTGGATTTAGCCTCCCTGGTTGCCGGTACAAAATACCGCGGACAGTTTGAAGAACGCATGAAAGCGGTAATGAATGAATTGGAAAAATCCCCCGATGTAATTTTATTTATTGATGAAATTCATACTATTATTGGTGCTGGCGGAGCTTCCGGTTCTTTAGATGCTTCCAATATGTTTAAACCCGCCCTTGCACGCGGCGAAATTCAATGTATCGGTGCAACTACATTAGATGAATACCGTCAGTATATTGAAAAAGACGGTGCTTTGGAAAGACGTTTTCAGAAAGTAATTATTGAACCTACCACACCTGAAGAAACTATTGAGATTTTGAATAATATTAAATCTAAATACGAAGATCATCACAATGTAAAATATACTGACGAAGCAATAAAGGCTTGCGTAATGCTGACATCACGTTATATTTCTGACCGTCATTTACCTGATAAGGCAATTGATGCTTTGGATGAATCAGGTTCACGCGTTCACATTATCAACATCAATGTTCCGAAAAATGTTGTTGAAATTGAAAAAAAATTAGAAGAAATTAAAGAAGAAAAAAATAAAGTTGTACGTTCTCAAAAATATGAAGAAGCCGCCAGACTGCGCGATACTGAGCGTCAATTATTAGAGCAATTGGAAGCTGCGAAAAAACAATGGGAAGAGGACAGCAAAAACCACCGCGAAGTGGTAACAGAAGATAATGTTGCTGAGGTGGTTGCCATGATGACAGGTGTTCCGGTGCAGCGTATTGCTCAGAATGAAGGAGATAAATTAGTTAAAATGGCAGAACTGCTTCAGGGGAAAGTGATTGGACAAGAAGATGCTGTTAAAAAGGTTGTGAAAGCTATTCAGCGCAACCGTGCTGGTTTAAAAGATCCTAATAAACCGATTGGTTCATTTATTTTCCTCGGACCTACAGGTGTTGGTAAAACACAATTAGCTAAAATTTTATCGAAATACTTGTTTGACAATGATGATGCGCTTATTCGAATTGATATGAGTGAGTACATGGAGAAATTTGCTGTTTCAAGATTAATTGGAGCGCCTCCAGGATATGTTGGGTATGAAGAGGGCGGTCAGTTAACTGAAAAAGTACGTCGTCGTCCTTATGCCGTTATATTATTAGATGAGATTGAAAAGGCGCATCCTGATGTATTTAATTTATTGCTCCAGGCATTAGATGATGGTCAGATGACTGATAGTTTGGGCCGTAAAATTGATTTTAAAAATACCATTATTATCATGACGTCAAATATTTGTGCCCGTCAGTTGAAAGATTTCGGACAAGGTGTCGGTTTTTCAACTCAGGCAAAACAAGAGGAAGTTGATGGACATGCAAAAGGAGTTATTGAAGGAGCATTGAAAAAAGCTTTTGCCCCAGAATTCTTAAACCGTATTGATGATGTTGTAATATTTAATTCATTGACACGTGATCATATTCATGCTATTATTGACATTGAACTTGAACACTTATATGGCCGTATTAATGGATTAGGTTATAATATAAAAATTTCTGGTGAAGCAAAGGATTTTATTTCCGATAAAGGTTATGATATTCAATTCGGTGCACGTCCATTGAAACGTGCTATCCAGAAGTATCTTGAAGATCCTTTGGCCGAGGAGATTATCAAGTCCCATTTATCCGAAGGAGATATTATTGATGTTGATTTTGATAAAGAAAAAGAAGAAATAAAAATCAAAATCAGCAAACCCAAAGAAAGTAAATCTAAAAAAAAGTAATTAAAAAGAATAATTAAAAAAAGTCCCGCAGTTTTTGCGGGACTTTTTTTTCGACCAATTTCCTACCGCTTAAACATAATAAACCAGCATCTGCTAATCGGCATAATATCGGCTTAATTTTATTTGGATATTTGATTATTAACTCATAATTATTTGTTAATCATAAATCAATAAACCATGAAAACGTTACACAATTTCTCGTCAAGCGCATTTGAAACAATCGTACATTGTGACATTAATATTTCAAATTCTCAAATTAAGCCTTCTCTTCACTAATGCACTTCAGTATTGTTTATATGATATTTCCGCCCAATTTTCATTCATCATTATTTTTTCTTTTATTGGCCGGGGATGTCATTTGTTTTATTTCTATTATTTATATTAAAT
>CAISYK010001225.1 GCA_903889605.1 uncultured Bacteroidota bacterium | reverse complement strand
TCATTTCTGAACTGCCTCCTATTGATCGTGTTATCGCTGTTCCTTCACAACCACACTTTCTATTTGATTCTTATTTCGATCTTAAGTGTGCTCGGCCTATGCCTGTTTATTCAATTCCAGCTCTAATGCTAATTCTTTTGGGCCTGATTTTACAATTTTTCCATTATATAATATATGAACAACATCAGGAATAATATAGTCCAGCAAACGCTGATAATGAGTAATTACAATCGCCGCATTATCTTTTGTTTTTAATTTATTTACACCGTTTGATACGATTCGTAAAGCATCAATATCAAGGCCGCTGTCGGTTTCATCGAGTATAGCAAGTTTAGGTTCGAGCATTGCCATTTGGAAAATTTCGTTTCGTTTTTTTTCTCCGCCGCTAAAACCTTCATTTACCGACCTGTTTGCTAGTTTTATATCCAGTTCTACAAGTTTTTGTTTTTCTTTCAGCATAACCAAAAAATCTTTCGCATCCATTGGTCCCAAACCTTTGTAGGTGCGGATTTCATTTATGGCAGTTTTTAGAAAATTAATATTACTTACGCCTGGAATTTCAATAGGGTATTGAAATGCAAGGAATATTCCTTCTCTTGCTCTATCTTCTGGAGATAATTCCAGCAAATTTTTACCATTGAAAATTACCTCACCTTCAGTAACTTCGTAATCCTCTTTTCCCGCAAGTACTGCAGATAAAGTACTTTTGCCTGAACCATTCGGCCCCATAATTGCATGGACTTCTCCAGCTTTTACTTCTAAATTAATTCCTTTAAGAATTTCTTTTCCTCCGATTGAAGCATGTAAATTTTTAATTGACAGCATAGTTTACTTTTTAATTATTTAATACATTCAAAATATCAATTAGTTTTTTACTTTTATTTTGGCAATTGATAATGCAATCCTACTTAAAATAGGCCCTTTGCGTCCCTTTTTGCTTCCCTTCAGAAAACTGTCGAAATACATTTTTGTGTATACCGAGGAAAACATTGCACAGCTTCTATGCCCCATTTTTCGGCTGGAATCGCAAAGTTTAATATTCTTTGCCCCTTTTGCTTTCATTGCGGCAGCCGTAATAGTTGCATTCTTGTAGTTTACCTGCTCATCCGCTTTACAATAGCATAGCAGCACAGGTGTTTCCGGCTTCCAATTATGTACACTGTTTGCTGTAAGTGCTAATTTGAATGGAAACTTGTCATTTGTTAAAAAGCCCTTCATGAATTCATCTGTAAGAATATCTTTCGGCACTGCCGGCATTACCTTATTGACGTCACTCATTGGGTGTGTCCCATCATAAAACGAAGGCAGCAATTCAGCATAAGGTGCTTTGAAAGAGCAGTTTGCATCGTTGAAACACTTATATACTTCCTGGTATGAATACAATAGGTATGGTAAATATCCCGGATGCGTGTAGGGTTTAAACATCACTTCACTTTGTACGCCTCCTAAATCATAAGCTCCGCTCATTGGCGCAGATGCAGTTACTTTGAATTCATCAGGATATTTTTCCTGCATCACTTTAAGTGTTGCCAAAGTTGCGTGTCCGCCTTGAGAATAGCCTGTCAGGAATAAAAACTTGCTCTGTCTTGCATCCTCTTTAACTAACAATTCTTTGACAGCGCGCAATAAATCTATTGATGCTGCCGCTTCAGTTTCAATATGGAGGTAAAGGTGAATTTTTTTACTGGTTCCTAATCCAATATAATCGGGAAATGCCACCATGTAACCGCTTGCACCAAGGACAGTGCAGATAATTTGTTCACCTGCAAACATAATTTTTCGTTCTTTTACTAACGTCGTTCCATGGTGATAACATATCATTGGAAATTCTTTGCCTTTTTCTCTAGGCAGAAAAAATATCCCGGAAGCTTCGGTGGATGTCCCATCATACCATGTTGTTTCATAAGTAACTTCAAATACATCAAGCGGATTTTTTATTTTTGCAATGAATTTGCTGATTTTTTTGCTTTTCCAAAGAGAATCTAATTCATTTACAGAATATGAATGAACAAGCCTGTAGCTGATTAATTTTCCTGCGTTTGCCTGAGAATTGGTAAAAAGAAAAGAAAATAAAATCAGAAGAAAATATGCCCATCCAACCTCCCCGAAAGGGAGGCTCTTTAAGTTGAAATTTGAAAATAATTTAGGGCTCATTTTTTATTTTATCGGCGGTGAAAATCTGCACTTTTTTTCAAAAGTAATTTTTTTTAATAACAGATATATAATAATAATCAAATAGTTTTTTTGCTCCTCCCCTTCGGGGAGGCTGGGTAGGGCTTTGTTTAACCCACACTGCCTTCCAGACTTACTGCCAGCAATTTCTGAGCTTCCACAGCAAACTCCATCGGAAGCTTATTCAATACTTCTTTACAATAGCCATTAACAATCAACCCGATTGCTTTTTCATTATCAATGCCGCGTTGTTTGCAATAAAATAATTGATCTTCTCCAATCTTTGAAGTGGTGGCTTCATGCTCTACAACTGCAGTTTTATCTTTGATTTCAATATATGGAAATGTGTGCGCACCGCATTTATCACCCATTAATAAACTGTCGCACTGCGAAAAATTTCGTGCATTTGATGCTCCTTTTGAAACCCGGACCAGCCCTCTGTAACTGTTATTGCTGTGGCCAGCGGAAATACCTTTTGAAATTATTGTACTGCGTGTGTTTTTTCCGATGTGAAACATTTTTGTTCCGGTATCGGCTTGCTGATAATTGTTTGTAACGGCCACGGAATAAAATTCGCCGACAGAATTATTTCCTTTTAAAATTACTGAAGGGTATTTCCATGTAACCGCAGAGCCTGTTTCAACCTGTGTCCAGGATATTTTTGAATTGTCTTCTAAACAAATTCCTCTTTTCGTTACAAAATTAAAAATACCGCCGATGCCGTTTTTATCTCCAGGATACCAATTTTGTACAGTGCTGTATTTTATTTCCGCATTTTTATGAGTGATAAGCTCTACTACTGCAGCGTGCAGTTGATTTTCATCACGCATTGGTGCAGTGCATCCTTCGAGGTAACTCACATATGAATCTTCATCGGCAATAATTAAAGTACGTTCAAACTGCCCTGTTCCTGCGGAGTTTATTCTAAAATATGTGGATAGTTCCATAGGGCATCTAACACCTTTTGGAATATAACAGAAGGAACCATCAGTAAAAACAGCTGAATTAAGCGCAGCATAAAAATTATCAGTATAAGGAACAACTGACCCCATATACTTTTTAATTAGTTCGGGATGTTCCTGAACAGCTTCGCCGAAGGAGCAGAATATTATTCCTTTTTCAGATAATGTTTCTTTGAAAGTTGTTTTCACTGAAACGCTGTCCATTATAATATCGACAGCTATCCTGCTTTCCACTCCTGAGAGTCTTTTTTGCTCTTCGATGGAAATACCAAGCTTTTCGAATGTCTTTAATAATACAGGATCGACTTCATCCAAACTATTCAATACTTTTTTAGGCTTTGGGGCGGAGTAATAAATAATTTCCTGGAATTCCGGTTTTTTGTATGAAACGTGCGCCCAATGAGGTTCTTCTAATGTTAACCAGTAACGAAACGCCTTTAGACGGTATTCGAGAAGCCAATCAGGTTCGTTTTTCTTTTTAGAAATAAATTTAATGATTTCTTCATTGAGCCCCTTTGGAGCGTTATCAGATTCAATATCGGTTACAAAACCGTATTTATATTCCTCATTTATTTGATCTGATAAAATTTCGTTTGCCATTCAATTAAGTTTATAAGTTCTATGTTTATAAGTTAG
>CAISYK010001224.1 GCA_903889605.1 uncultured Bacteroidota bacterium | reverse complement strand
CCGATCTTGCAAATATGATGGAAACCGGGTTGAGGCGATTGAAAGAGGTGATATTACTGCAGGAAAAAGGCTGCTTGATCTTAAAAAAATAAATGGCAGATTTGTTAAATCTTTTACCCACTATACTGCAAAAGAAGGGTTATTTGGTGATGCTGTTTTAAGTATGTTTGAAGATAAAGTTGGAAATATTTGGACAGGCAGTTGGGCTGCAGGATTATGCAAATATGACGGAAACCGTATCGATGCAATTGAAGGAGGGGATAAAGCCGCTCGACAAACACAACAAGACCTTAAAAAGGTTAATGGAAAACTCGTTAAATGCTTTACACATTTTACCGATAAAGACGGTTTGTCATCAAGTGATATTAGGTCGATATTTGAGGATAAAAGCGGAAATTTATGGTTTGGTACTGATGGCGCAGGAGTGAACAGGTATGATGGAAAATCATTTACTAATTTAACCGTTAAAGAAGGGTTACCCAATAATATTGTTTGGAGAATGTCAGCAGACAAAAGCGGAAATATATGGTTCGGTACATTCGGCGGAGGCACTATTAAATATGACGGGAAATCATTTATGCTTTTTTCAGATAAGGAAGGTTTGACAAATAATTATATAAAAGGTTTTTTAGAAGACAAGTACGGAAATATTTGGTTCGACATTTTTAATAATGGAGTAAATAAATATGATGGTAAAAGCTTTACACATTATGCACAACTTGAAGGTTTGCCTTTGAATCAAGTTAATTGTATGGCGGAAGACCGTATTGGAAATATTTGGTTCGGTTCAGATATAGGAGCATGCAGATATGATGGTAATAGGGTTGAGGCAATTGAAAAAGGAGATAAAACTGCCCAACAAACGCAGCAAGATCTTAAAAAAACAAATGGAAAACTTGTAAAATCATTTACAACTTATACCACTAAAGAAGGCTTATCAAGTAATGTTATTGCGAATATGCTGGAAGACAAAAACGGAAATATTTGGTTCGGCACATCCGGCGGAGGAGCAACAAAATATACTTGTCCCGACAAAACCGGGAAGTCAACAATAACACATTTGACAAAAAAAGAAGGGCTGAGCGGTAATTCTGTAAACTCAATGCTCGAAGACAAAAACGGAAATATCTGGTTCGGTACTTCGGGAGGTGTATCAAAATACGATGGAAACAGAGTGGAGGCAATTGAAAGAGGAGAGAAAATTCCTTTGGCAGAAACTCAAGACCTTAAAAAAGATAATGGAAAACTTGTTAAATCATTTACACATTTTACCGAAAAAGAAGGTTTGCTTAGTAATGGTGTTGTGTCCATGTTAGAAGACAAAAACGGAAACCTTTGGTTCGGTACGTCATTTGGGTTATCTAAACTTTCAAAAAACAGATTAACTGCAATTTATGACAAAACAAAATCCGGAACTAACGATGCTGTTTTTAAAAACTATACTTATGAAGACGGCTTTTTGGGGATAGGATGTTTTCATAATTCAATTTGTGAAGATAAAAACGGTAACATTTGGATAGGCACAAGTGACAGACTAACCGTTTATCATCCTGAAGGAGACATTCCAGATACTATTGCACCAAATATTCAACTGACAAGCATACAAATGTTTAATGAAAATATTGATTGGGTAAATTTAGCTTCTCCCCTGCCCTCTCTGATATCATCCGCGGTTCCGACAACATATCCAACTGGGACCATAAGCGGAAATGATTTCCCGGAGAAAACTAACATAGCAAAAGATACCTCACTAACACTTGGCAATGGAGTAAATGTTGGTAATTTTAAGTTTGATGAAATATCTAAATGGTATAGTTTACCGGAGCATTTAAGTTTGGCTTACAATAATAACTACTTAACTTTTAAGTTTATCGGAATAACACAAAAACAAAGTAAAAAAGTAAAATATAAATATAAACTAGAAGGCATCGACGAAAATTGGAGTGCCGTAACTAACCGCAACGAAGCTCCTTACGGCAACTTACCATATGGAAAATATACCTTTAAAGTTAAAGCGATGAACAGCGAAGGATTCTGGAGCAATGAATATAATTATTCATTTTCTATTCGTCCGCCATGGTGGAAAACATGGTGGATGTATACTGTGTATGTCATTTTTACAATAATGTCGGTTTTTGGTATCGTATGGTGGAATGGAAGGCGGTTAAGAGAAAGGGCAAAAGAACTTGTCGGAGAAGTGCGGAAAGCAACAAAAGAAAT
>CAISYK010001223.1 GCA_903889605.1 uncultured Bacteroidota bacterium | reverse complement strand
TTTGGTTTCCTGATTCGCAAGTTTTTAATTTGCATTAGTCCTGTTTTTATTATATCATTGTTATTATGATATAATATTTGGGCTAAAATTCTTCACCTCCAGAAATGATTAATTTTAAAATTAAAAAGCTAATCCCCGAATTGCTGAAAGCAATATTTATTAGGTTATTTTTGGCTATAACTCTTTCCCTTAGCTTCAGCATTTCCGCCTTTTCACAAAATTGGCTTTGGGCTAAAAGTTCTGTTGGAAATGGCATAGATCAAGCTTATTCGGTAAGTGCGGATTCTGGCGGGAATGTGTTTGCTGCTGGAGGCTTTTCAAGTCTCACTATAAGTTTTGGAGCCTCATCATTAATCAATGCAAGTACAAATCTTGATATATTTATTGTCAAATACGATGATTCCGGTAATGTTCTTTGGGCAAGAAGTGCAGGAGGCTCTGGAGATGATTACGCATACTCAGTTTACGCTGATGCAGGCGGTAATGTATTAATTACCGGAAGTTTTTCAAGTTCCACTATATCTTTCGGCTCAACCACACTTATTAATTCGGGTGGAGAAGATATATTTCTTGCAAAATATGATGCTTCCGGCAATTTACTTTGGGCAAAAAGTGCAGGAGGAACAGATGGGGATAAAGGAAATTCCGTAATCACGGATGCAGGTGGAAATGTTTTTATTACTGGATATTTTGCAAGTCAAACCATCCCATTCGGTTCCGTAATACTAAATAATACTAATCTTTCATATAGAAATTTTTTCCTTGCAAAATATGATCCGGCTGGCAATATTATTTGGGCGAAAAGTGCCGGTGCTGATTATGGGACATACGGTTCATCAGTCACCATAGACCCTGGTGGAAATGTATTATTATTGGGATATTTTAATGGTTCCTTTACACTAGGCGCTTTCACACTCACAAGCGGAGACATATTCACTGCCAAATTTGATATCGCCGGAAATGTGCTATGGGTGAAAAGCCCTGTTGGAGGCGGACAAAATTATGGTAATTCCATTTCTGCAGACGCAGGCGGAAATATATTTATAACTGGTTCGTTTCCGAATTCCATAACATTCGGCTCTACCACACTAACTTCGGCTAATGGTAATTTTGATGTGTTTCTTACCAAATACGATTCTAATGGGAATGTGCTTTGGGCTAAAAGCGGGGGCGGAACTGATATAGATGAAGGTTATTCTGTAAAAGCAGATGCCTGCGGGAATATATTTTTAATAGGTTACTTTGGAAGTCCCACTATTACTTTCGGTTCCATTTTACTTACCCACCCCTTGAATTGTATTGACCTTTGGGATGCAGTTTTTATTGTCAAATATGATGCTTCAGGAAATGTATTAGGCGGCTCTTCTCTGGCAAGCGGAGGCAATGACCAAAATGGTCTGACTACAGACCCTTTTGGCAATGTATTTATAGGTGGCGGCAATTCAAAAAATCAATTTATTATTGGCTTAGACACATTGGTTAAATCAGGAGGCAAGGACGTTTTTACCGCAAAATATAATTTAAACAATATGACGGCTAGTGTTTCATTTAATCCTGCTGTTTGTAACGGAACATGCACAGGCACTGCTACCGCAACTGTAACACCCTTAAATTGCTTCGGTCCATTTACATATTCATGGAACACTATACCTGTACAAACAACTCAAACAGCAACAGGACTTTGCGCAGGGGATTATATTGTTACAATTATCAACAGTTCAAATAGTGCTGGTACAGCTTCTGTAACAATTCCGCAGCCCGCACCATTATCAATAAATTCAAGTTCAACTGCTGCTGTTTGCGGTACCCAAAACGGTACAGCAACCGTTATTCCAACCGGCGGAACCGCTGGATATAGTTTTAGTTGGAATCATTCTAGTCAAACAACACAGACAATTACTGGTTTGCCTGCAGGAAATGATACAGCAACGGTAACGGATACAAACGGGTGCATTCAGACTGAAATAGTTACCGTTCCATCTACCAGTATATCATTAAATGCTGTTTCAAGCCCAACTGGATGTATTACCAGTATAGGGACAGCCACAGCTAATCCAACCACCGGAACCCCGCCTTTTGCTTTCGTATGGAGCACAGGGCAAACTGACCAAACCATTATAGGACTGGGTTTAGGAACATATACAGTAACGGTCACTGACTCTAATTTATGTATTCAAACACAGGCAGTTGAATGTAAAATTAATGATGATTTTACTGTTCCAAATGCTTTTTCGCCGAATAATGACGGGCATAATGATGTTTTAATTTTGCAGGGTTGGGAAAATTGTGTTACAGAATTTACCTTCAGTATTTATGACCGCTGGGGAGAAAAAGTATTTGAAAGTTTTGACCCAGTTAAGGGGTGGGATGGAAGTTTCAATGGCAAGATAATGGATCCTGATGTATTTGTATATTATATAAATGGTACTGTTTCCAATGGTGAAAAAATAGCTAAAAAAGGCAATATATCGTTAATTCGATGAGATGGTTTAAATAGCTAATATTTCAAATTTACAAATCTGTTTTTGGGTTTTCAATAAGGTTGGTCAATTCAAATAAAAAAAAACATTAGCCGCAGATTCAAAGATTGAAAGCAGACAGTGTTTCAATAATCTGTGGTTGCACTCATAAGGAAAAGGAATGATATAATATCCTAGTAATTGGACGCAGATAAATCAGATAAATATGATGAACACAGTAAAAATCCTTTTTAATCATAGAAGTAAGAGTCAAAAGCGTTCGGAATTATTTCATACACGATCCTAACTTTAACTTTATTGATTGAAATTGCTTGAAATATAGAATATCTGAAATGATGAATCCGCATTATAAAACTTCAATAATTAATATTGAATTTAAATTAAAAATAGATTAATT
>CAISYK010001222.1 GCA_903889605.1 uncultured Bacteroidota bacterium | reverse complement strand
GAAATATGGGAGGGGAAACATTTCTACAGCCTCAAAATAATAATTTCCATCAGATTTCTTGAAAGGCATTTCTTTTTTACATATTTGGCAAATTAGTTGGTCTTTTTTGTTAGTGTATGAATCTATCAGATAGGGTTTGGCATCTTCTTCACTTAATCTGACGCTTCGTTTTCGGTCTCCGAATCCTTTCTCTTGAGCTTTTTTATAATGGCCTTTTGCTTTATTACCTCTACGAATTGGATCTTTAACTTCTCTCACCGGAAACGATGGTAGAGCTGTGAGTTGTTCCCATTGCCCACTTGCTTTCAATTTTGCAGTTTTTTTCAAATCATCAGGGGAAATATCCATTCGATTCAATAATATTTCAAGAGTATAGCCATCCCTCTTTTTCCATTCAGCATCAATACCAAAACCAATTGCAGTAAACAAACCATTTGAATCATCGTAGAAAAAATCTTCGTGCAAGATTTCTTCGGTCATTTCTCGTGGAGTATGGAATACCCCCGACTTATCTGGAATCCACCTTGCATCTTGTAAAATTTCAACAAATTCCGATTTTATTTCTTCCGGGGTTATGAAGAGTTTTGGATTTTGATTGGGGGAATAACGCGCCACAGCAACTTCACTATTAGCGTTTGTTAGCGCTTCCCAAATCAAAAGGCTACTTGAAACATGCTTGATATTCAAATATTCTTGGAGGCGTTCAATTTTGTAATCTTCGCTAAGTTCAAGCACCGCTTTTTGTTTAAATAATTTTTTTAGCCTTTGTCTCGGTCTATTTGCATGCTCAATTTTTATTATTTTTAGTGGAGGCATTTGAGTCTGTGCTCCAACGTTGGATAAAAATTCAATAAAATCCGCTAGTACACTTTTCGAAAACCGCTGTTTATACCCATCCCAAAGTAAACATTTCTGATGGATAGGGATAAATACTTCTAAATTGGTATCCAAATACGGAATGTCGATACAAATTTCATCGGGTTTACACCACCTTCTGATATTGTTAGCTTTATCTATGCCCCATAAAAACGCATAATTACCAAATAAAGTTTTCGAAATACTAGGGTCGCTCCGCCAATGATTAATAAATTTAATTAAATCATTGCAATTATCATCAAATGAAATTTTGTTTCTTTCTTCGTTTGCATATCGGCTCAAGCCTAATTCACGGGCAGCTATTGCTTCAAATGTTTTTTGAGCTTCAATTGCTGCTTTTTCTTTTGCATTTTTAACATCAAAATCTTTTACGCCAATTCTCTTGAGAAACTCGTAAGAATCAGAGTTTTCGGTTTCATATAATTCTTTTTTGACAAATAATATATCTGAAGGAAAGGGAACTTTCTCATTCGGTAGAAATTGAGCAGCTTGCGGCAGTACAAGTTGATCGCCTTGAAAAGTTGTAACCCTGACAATCTTCAATTTATTCCAATAGCGAGGGGAGGTTCTCTCCTCACTCAACTTTTTATAAAATTTGGTCAACCAGTTATCACTTTTTTGATTTAACCAATTTTCGATTAGCTTTTGTGTTTCTTCATCCGCTGAGGTCAATCCTGTGAGGAGTTCTCTACGACCCCAATAAGGTATCTCTAGAGAATCTAGAAATTTAGCATCCCTTTTATCAGCAAGATTGGGAT
>CAISYK010001221.1 GCA_903889605.1 uncultured Bacteroidota bacterium | reverse complement strand
CAGGATAAACTCCAAGCCCGGCCATTTCTTTTTCAAGAAATGGACCGCCCAGATTATTTAAATTACAAAGCTTCTAATACTTTTCCCTTTGCTTCTCCAAAACCAATACGAATACCATTTTTTTCGCAATATCCGCGTATTATTATAGTATCATTATCATTAATGAATTTACGTTCTGTTCCGTCTTTCAGCTTAATATGTTTTGTCCCATTTTCAGTAAGTTCCTGCATAGAACCATAAGAATCATGCATCGGCCCGCTAATAGTTCCGGAAGTCATTAAATCACCTATATTAATATTGCATCCATTAGAAGTATGGTGAGCTAATTGCTGTTCCATTGTCCAGTAAATAAATTTATAGTTGGACGTACAAACAGTATTCTCTTCACCATTTTCTGGCTGAATTGAAACTTCAAGCTTAATGTCTATATTTTTGTCTCCTGTATATTCAAGGTAAGGAAGCACTTTAGGTTCTTGTTTGCAGCCAGCAGTGCGAAATGGTTCTAAAGCATCAAGTGTCACAATCCATGGAGAAATAGTGGATGCGAAATTTTTTGAAAGAAAGGAGCCTAAAGGAGTATATTCACTTGCCTGAATATCCAGTGCAGTCCAGTCATTGAACAAGGCTAATCCAAAAATATAATCATCGGCTTCAGATGGTGAAACTGTTTTACCTAACTGTGTTTGTTTGCCGATAATAAATGCGGTTTCCAATTCAAAATCCAATAATTTTGATGGGCCGAAAACAGGTAATTCGGAATCAGCAAGCTTTGTTTGTCCTTTCGGACGATGGAAAGAAGTCCCCGAAACTATGACTGAAGATGCCCGTCCGTGAGCTCCAACCGGCTGATATTTCCAGCGAGGAATTTCTTCATGTACCGGGCTGCACAATACTGTTCCTTCGTTTGATGTATTTTCGATGCTTGAATAAAAACTAGTATAGTCACCTATTTTTACCGGCATCTGCATTTGTACGTTGCTTCTATAAATCAAAACTTTGTAGCGAGCCTCTTTATTATCGCGCAATTCGGGATTGTTGATGTTTAACAAATTAGAAATGCGCTGACGCAGGGATCGGCAAAGCGGTTTGCCGAGTGCAATAAAATCATTCAGATATTGATTCGTAAAAACTGAGTCATCAATTTTGAAGTCGTCTAAAAAACCCAGTTTATTTAGAATTGATAAGTCAAGGACCTGATCGCCTATAGCTATACCTACGCGTAAATTTGAGCTTTGAGTTTTAAAAATTCCGAAAGGTAAATTCTGAATAGGGAAATCACTATCAGGCTGAACTTCAATCCATGATTGTAATGAAGGGTCATTTGCTTTTATCATATTGGCAAAAATAACAAATTTTGCTTGACATCAATTTTTAATCGAACTAAGATTAAAATAAATGTTACTAAAAAAAGTTTGTGCAGAATTTATAAATTTTCATTTTAACAAATTTATAAATTTTCTTAATTTCTAATTGATTTATTATATCTTTGACTTTTGATATGAACATAATAATTTTATGAGAAGAATTTTTTTCATTTTTCTTTCAGTGATTTTTTTATTTCCTGCGTCAGCACAGGAAAAACTAGGTGTTGCCAACAGTAATTACTCAAGTACCAACAGCATCTTTCTTAATCCTTCATCATCAGTTGATTCCCGGACTCTAATGCAGTTAAATATTGTCGGGCTTAATGTTTACCTGATGAATAATCTGGTTTACATTCCTAAATTCAAAGCTTATGTAGCCAATAGCTCAGAATATCAGGATCCTAAACTCAGTACAATAGGACTGAAAAAATTTCTGGATGCCAAAGTCGAACTCAATGCACCTTGCTTTGTACTTAGTAATAAGGAGATAGGTCTTGGTTTTTTTGCCAGGGCACGTATGGAGACAAGTGTAAACAATATACCGGAGGAACTGGTTGATTTAGCACTTAAAAAAGATTTCAACGTCCTTTCTAAAAATGTTGATATTGATGTTAGAAATACAAGGATAAGCGAAATGGCCTGGGTGGAATACGGGATAAATTTCGGGAAAATGTATTTTAAGCATGGCAACATTTTGATTACTGCCGGCGGCAATGCAAAGTACCTTACCGGAATAAATATTGGATACGGCAGTCTTGACGTACTTAAAGCAAAAATTACTGATTCTCAGTTTGATATTTATAATTTAAGGGCTAAAGTAAGATATAATGAACCTGCCTGGAATGCCGGAAAAGGTTTAGGTTTCGATTTAGGAGTAACGTATAAAAAAATGCTGAACTTCGTTGATACATATTTTTCAAACTCACAAAAATCAAACTGCAAGTATATAGACTATAAATATAAAATCGGAGTTTCTTTATTAGACCTCGGGGCTATTAGGTTTACAAAAAATACTTTTGTCGGAGATATACATGGAAGTGCTACAATTATGGATTTTAAGCATGGAAATGTGGATTCGGTGCTTCGGGCAGATTTTAATGTTTCCCAGCAAAAAAATGATCCTATTTTGGCATGCTTGCCGACAGCGTTGAGTGTTCAGGCTGAATATAATCTGGGACATCATTTTTACGTTAATGGAAGCATGATTCAAGGGTTGACCGGACCGAGAATTATTGGGGTGCAGCGTGCTAGTTTATGGTCTATAGCGCCGCGTTATGAGCGCAGAAATTTTGAAATAGCTGTACCTATCACTTTTCACAGATATATTTATCCGCAGGTGGGAATGGCCTTCAGGATTCGAACTTTTGTTCTGGGTATGGACAATGTCCTTCCGCTAATAGTAAAAAATAATACTTATGGAGTAAATTTCTATTTCAATTTGGGGATTTCTATATTTAAAAACCCTGCCTGCAAAGTTTCTCATCCTAGGTATGCTGCACCTAAGAAAAAATATGAAGGATATACATATCTTTCATTAAAAAGCAGGTCGAAGAGTAAAGTTGCTGCAAACGGACAAGGGGAAGCTCCAGATGAATCCGGTTTTTCCACCAAAGGCGGCAAAACGTCTAAGAAAAAAGCTAAGAAGAGAAGACTTAGATTTAGAAAAGGTAAAAAACTATAATTGCTAAGCCCTCATTTAAGCTCTGCTTTAGAGTTGAATTGGTTTACGCAAAATTGGTTTCTATCCGGTCTCATCCAGAATTTACGATAAGTAATATTTTGATAATACTCGCAATACCAGCTCAATATATAACGATGCAAAAGGCGGTTAAAATCTTCGTATTTTTTTAAGGTTAACGAAGCTAAATATATTATAAATGTTAATTATTGTTCCGTATTAATATCCTCTTTTTTGATAAATGGTTTTAATTCCATAGATTTATCCCGGATTCAGTTGAGCCCAATTAGATTAGTAATTAATTTTATAAAACTAAAAATTTACAACATGAAAAAAACACTTACGCTTTTTATTGCTGGGGCATTTTGTCTGCCTGCTTTAAATGTTAATGCTGGTGAAAATGGGCTATCTTTTAAAGAGAAATTAGAATTTGCAGCACCAAATGCCTTAAGGGGCAGTGATGGGGCTAATGGTCCTGGTGTAATACAAATTGGTCTTGGTTGGGGTGCTACTTTAGGCGGTGCTAAAATAACATCAAAATACTCTACTTTGACTAATGTTGAGAATGGGGTTGGGATAAACTCTAACTTGGGACTAAGAGTGCAGTATGGCCTTGCAGACCTATTTAGTGCAGGTATCTTTGTTAGAAGAGAGAATGCTGCTTATGTTACATCTGATGCAAACAGCAATTCATCAACTGTGGGAACTAATGGTTTCGGCTTTGGACTTGAAGCAAAAATTTATCCGGTAAATAAAGAAAAATTTACTTTATACGCTGCTCCAAGAATTGGATTTTCAACTTCCAAGACTAATTTTTATGGTTCTAACGCTTCCAATTCGATTTATGGAACAGCTAATGGATTAAACTACGGTTTTACGGCAGGTTTTAATTGGTATTGGGCAAAATTCATAGGTATGTCTTTAGATTTAGGTTATTCAGGATCGGCATTAAACGGCAAATTTAATGATGCAATATTAAAAGACGATACATATAAACTTAATAACGGAGGTTTCTTTATTGGTTTTGGATTAATTTCAAGATTTGGAGGATAAATCTTAAATATTTGAAATAAAAAATGCCGTCTCAAATAATAATTTTGAGACGGTTTTTTTATGGTCGTAATAGCTAAAATCAATCTCGAATTAGGTTAAGACGATGGAGAGATGAGTATCTGACAGAATTATGTTTTTAATTTACATTTTTAGAACTGTATCCTAAAATGGCAATATTTTATAAATATTAAAGAGTTACACTAGGAAAATGATTTATTTTGCGGTATCCAGCTAAATCGAATGTTAAAATTATATCCATGAAACAATTTAAATATATTACAATAATGTTTTCCTTTTTCTTCCTGGCTTCAAATGCGCAGCAAAAAGGGGAAATTCACTCTGCCATTAATCAAATTACTAAAGAACGACCTGTCGATTACGAATATTTGTCAGCACCGGATTTAAACGGTAACAGAACGTCGCTTAAAAGTGCTATCGATAGCCGTTCACAGCAATTAAAACTTCCTTACCCAATAATATTTATTCATGGACTTATGGAAAATAGTGATTTATGGAACTCGACAACAGGTGACCTGGATTCGCTTTACGGCCTAACTTTCGGAGGAAGATTAGATTTTTGCCTTAATTATGATGCAAATGATTATCTTACAAACACAGATGTTTTCCCTGCCGCAGGCGCTGATTTAGCTTTATTTACGCCAAACTTAATCGCAGGCGATTATTATTACCTCAATTTTGCTGTTGGAAACAGCGGAACAGTTTTCCCTACTCCCTTCAATGCCGATTATGTTAAAAGCAACCAATCATCAATAGTAAAACAAGGTGCTGCAGTTAAATCGGCTATTAATGCGGTGCTGCAGAAAACAGGAAGGGATAAAGTTATTTTAATGGGACATAGTATGGGCGGCTTAGCATCGAGAGAATATTTACAAAATCCGAATATTTGGCAGTCTGACGGAAAATGCCATGTTGCTAAATTAGTGACAACAGGAACTCCTCATGGAGGAAGCAATTCAACGGCTTTTGGTTTGGGCGGTGCAGCTGGTTTGGATGAAAAATCAGAAGCAGTAAGAGACTTAAGAAGGACATACTTCTATAGTAATGACAGCGGAGTTTATTTATTCGGCGGATTGGAATTACAAGACCTTACTCATATGAATGATAATTCTAATATTGTTGGAAATGATTTTTATAATGTCGATGTTAATTGTGACGGGCAGACTGGACAGAATATTATTGGTCTAAATCAGAAAAATATTAATGCTGACGTTGATTATTCCTGTATTATCGGGGAATGCACAGGCTGTATACAAGATGCAGGCACGGGAGATGGTTTAGTAAATGATTTTTCCGCCAATTTGAATAATTTCTACCCTGGTTTAAATGCTGATGTCTTTTATTACTACGCATCATCGCTGACCGAAATTCACCTTGCTGAAGTAAACCAAACTTATCAAAATATGCAGGGCTTGGATGAGCCCAATGAATTTGCTTTAGCGTACCATATTGATTTTGATACAGCTTATACTGGTTTTAATACGGTTCAGCCAGTTGGCGGCAGTTCTTTTGATTATGATGATTACAAATTTTTTCTTCCTGTTAACAGCAATGTTGCAATAACAATTAATAACATTGCATTACCTGATTTAATGGTAAGTATTCATGATTCGTTATTTAATACAGTTGGAAATACTGTTCACAGCAATGGGGCTTCAAGTATAAATTTTACACAATTTGTAAACGCTGGTAATTGTTATATTCAGATTTCAGGAGCTCCAAGTTCTTCAAGTTATTTGTATCCATATAATTTTAAAATAGAAAAAACGACTGTTGGGACAGGTCCTGAACTTTCGGAAAATAAAAGCCTCATTCAAATTTATCCAAACCCTGCTGCTGGGTTATTAAACATTTCTGGTATTACAAGCAAGACGACAATCAGATTATATGATGTTCTAGGTAAACTCATATTCGAAAAAGAAACAGAAGCTGATGAGGCAATTGATATAAGCTTTTTGAAACAAGGTGTTTACCAAATTACTGCCGAAAACAATATGGGCAGGGTAATTAATAAGGTTTTGATTGTTGAATAGCGCAGGATGCAATGAACTTTTTGTTAAAATATTTATTTCATTAATT
>CAISYK010001220.1 GCA_903889605.1 uncultured Bacteroidota bacterium | reverse complement strand
CGTTATCCTTAGGTAGTATCAACAGTATGGCTGCTTAAATTTTTACCGAACTATTGTGGAATTAGAAAATATCCTCTACCCAATTTTAAAAAGCAAAAATTAAGGAAGTGGGAACTTTTAAAAATAATATTTAATAAGCAAATATTTCCGTATCAATATCAAGTTTATTTTCAACGGAAGTTATACCTGGTGCATTACAAGCAGCATCCTGAGCCTCTTTTTTTTCAATCCAGGAGCGTACCTTACCTTTTAGTACAGCTTTATTTCCAATGATTTCAATTTGAATTTTTTCAGAATCAATAGCTGCGCTTCTGTGAAATGCAGACGCAATCTTAAGTTTGATATCCTTGGCTGTCACTGTCGGTTTAACGGTTATTAGGTCGCTGATACCTTTTATTCCAGCAAGGTTTTCAATTGTGCTTTTTACAGCATTTTTCTGATATTCCCAATCTACTTGTCCTTCCAGGGTTACCCATCCATTCTCCACAGTCAATTTAATCTTTTCTTCCTGTACAGCACTGTGCCATTTCAGAGAATCAGCTATCCTTCGGGCAATCTCAGTGTCACTTTTTACTGCAGCATCAACAAATCTAACTTCAATATCTTCCGCAACTGCCTTCACTCCTGTTATTCGTTTTACAGCTTCTTCAGCGGTCAGTTTTTTTGAATATGTGTCTACAATCCCTGAAAGAGTTACTACTCCATTCTGGACTGCTACACCGATTTCCGATGCATTTATAAATGGTTCCCATTTGAGTTCCGCCATTACATCTCTTTGAATTTCTGCGTCTGTCTTCATATATATTTATATTTTTGGTTTGAATATAAAAAAATCAAATGCAAAGAAACATCAATGAGTATATTCCCTCAATGATTAGGATCAAAACAACAAATGATATGAATCAATTGAATTTGGAGAAGTCTAGTATTGTTAAATCGGCGTTGTTCGATTAATAAAATAAAAGTATTTGGTTTAAACCATTTTCATTTGTGCGTTTCCATTCATTGAAAAAGGTAGTGGCAGGTTTTTTAATTCAATCGTTTCTAAAAAGAAAATAATTTTCACTTTAATGCTTAATGCGGGATGAGGAATGGGAAAGTATGATGCAAATTTACCAATGAATCGACAGCAGACAATTTGTGCAAAGCTGTTTTTTTTATCTGTGCTTTTGCGGGATTCTGAACAATATTAAAAAAATATTTTAGTTCACAATTCCAAATATTGTAATTACAGCGAAATGTTTGCAATTTAATTTAGATTTTGGAAGAATAAATTTTATCAAGCTCCTGCTTGGCATCCTCTGTAAGCTGAAAAGAATCACAATTCATGTTTTCCTCAAGGTGCTCAGCACTTGATGTGCCAGGTATTAGAAGTATGTTGTTGGAATGATGCAGCAGCCAGTTAAGGGCAATTTGATTAACATTTGAATTGTGCTGCTTTGCGATTTTTTGCAGCACCTCTATCTTTCTGACATTACCTGCATTCAGCGGATTCCAAGGTATGAATGCGATATGGTTTTGACTGCAGTATTCCAAAACTGATTCCCAATTACGGAAGTCAACACTATATTTATTTTGCACAGAAACAACTTTAAAATATTGCTGAGCCATTTTTATTTCATCAACATTGACTTCTGATAATCCGATGTGTTTTATTTTTCCCTCTAGCTGAGCTTGTTTTAAGAATTCGAAAGTCAATTCTGCCGGCACATTAGGATCAACTCGATGCAAT
>CAISYK010001219.1 GCA_903889605.1 uncultured Bacteroidota bacterium | reverse complement strand
TATTTCTTTATATGATGTTAAATCTAAATATACTGTCCTTATATTTTGGGATCATGGATGCGGACATTGTAAAAAAGAAGTTCCAAAGCTTTCTGAGCTTTACAAAACAAATATAAAAGCAAAAGGAGTAGAAGTTTATGCTATTGAAACAGAAGATAAACCTGATGAATGGAAAAAATTTATCCGAGAATATAAATTAAACTGGATTAATGTTCACGAACCCGATCAGTATAAAAGAGCTGTCACTAAAAAGATATATGATATTTACAGTACCCCTGTCATTTATTTATTGGATGAAAATAAAATTATAAAGGCCAAAAGAATTGACGCGGAGCAGTTAGGTAATTTCATAGATGCGCTTGAAAAAGAGAAAAAGGAAAAAAGCAAATAAATATTATCGTAATATTGGTTAAAAGCTTTGAGGGATATAGAAAAAGACATTCGGTAAGATTGTTTTGTTTTATATTCCTCAAGGCTTTTCCATTCAAAAACAGATTTAGTTTTAGAAAAAAAATGTTATCTGTAAAATAATTAACAAAAATCATCATTCTAACTCATTAAAATAACTAATAAATCTATTCTTTTTTATGAAAAAAATTACAAATTCACTATTACTGGCTGCCGCATTTTTGTTGGGCTTTTCAAATTCATTTGCTCAATTGGGAATCCCTTTGGCAGAAAATGTTTATGGAGGCAGGATTAATTCTATTACTGCAATACATTCAGGTACAGACAGCAGCAGGGTATTCGTATCTACTGAAAGTGCAAATTCATTGTTTTATGCTGATGTATATGCTCCATCAGGAATACCACCTGTTTTTAGTGTTTTTAAAACTCTTCCCGGCGCTGGTGCATCTGCAGGATATGGTGCTAACATACGCAGCATTTCAGCTCACCAGACTTCTGGAAATGTATTCTTTTTGAATGGAGGCAATTTATTAAGTACTAAGCCTTCATCTTCAATAGTTAATTCAGTAATGAGCGGTGTAAATGCATTTACAACTGCAGGCTCTAATTTATTTTGTACTTCAGGAAATCAATTTAAATGGGGCTCTTTAGCTGCTTCCGGTAATTTTACTGTAAGTTCAAGTGCCCCAATTACAAATCCAATAAGCGGCGGAGGTTTGATAAGTATTGTTGTTAGTGGTATTGATTCATTGGTTTATTTGTTTCAGGAAGGCAGCAGTCCAAAATTATTTGTTTCTTCTGATAAGTACAGCTCATTAAGTTCGTCATCATCATTTACTGATATTTCGCCTTCCACTTTAAATTCAAGCTATAATTGGGTGGCATTCGGTGTTGCTCCTGACGGCAGATTATTTATAGGCGGTACGGATTTCAATTCTAAATACATTGCTTATTCAGATAATAGTTCCACCTGGACTGAAGTAGCTACCGGCATGAGCGGTATGCCTGGACCAAATTTTGCATTTGCAGGAAATTCAACCAACTATTCCGTTTATTTTGCGAGTGCATATAGTGATGCTAATGGAATATCATCATGGCATAAGTTTGGAGATGTTAGCGGATTTGAAACACACCCTAATGACGGTGCTGTTTTTGCTGATCCTAATAATGAAGATGTTGTTTATATGACTACTGACCAGGGAATAGGTGCTTCGCATTCAAAAGGACTTAATATTTATGAAATTGATGACGGTCTTGAAGCTGTTCAGGTAAAAGATATAGATATGACTTCAGATAAAAATACTGCTTGGATAGCATCTAAATCAGGCATTAGAAGAGTAACCAATTACCAAACAACTCCGGTATGGAGCAGTGCAATATTTCCGAATAACGACGGCTCACCATATTATTCCGCCGCAATGAAACAAGGTGATACTAATACAGTTTATGCAGGCAACGTAAGGGTATATAAAACAACTGATGGCGGAACAAATTGGTCAATGTCTTTTACCGCTGAAAATGCACCTTATTCATTTAGCGGCGTAGGATTTTATGTTAAAGCAATTGAGGTTTGTCAGTATAATCCAAATATTGTTTTTGCAGGATATTATGCAGAAAATTCTAACAAAGGCGGATTATTTTATTCAATGAATGGAGGAGCAAATTGGGATCAATTGTTACTTGAAGCTTCAGTAGCAGGACAAGATGTTGATGTGCGTGATATAATTTTTAATATAGAAGGCACTGACACTGTTGCATATATTGGAGTAGAATATGATATAGCGAATCCTCAGGGAGTGAGTGTTTATCGGGCTGTAAAAAATGGTTCCGTTTGGACAGCAGCTCAAAATTTTGATGCTGCACATACTACGGTAGGTTATCAGATTACTGCAACAATAAACGATTTATATAGAAGTGTAACCGGTGACACACTATATGCTTGCGGTACTGATGCAGGACTTAACGAACCTCATGTATATTCAAAATCAATTATAGGTACAAATAAATGGGATGCACTTACAGTTACCGGATTTCCGTATTCCACCGGAACAGTTGGAAAAGCGATTACAGTAGGAAATGATACTGCTTATTGTGCAGTAGACAATTCAATTTATTATTTTCCTTTGGGAGGTTCATCCTGGACGTTGGGATATACATACCCTGTAGGAAATGAAATTAATTTTTTATATTATGATGAATTATTGGTTGGCGCAGGAACGGGTTTATACAAACAGCGTATTGACGCCGCTGCCGTTTCGGTTATTGGGAAAAGCTTAGATGTGAACAATAATATAATAATCTATCCTAATCCGATTAGAAATACGGCTTCCATCACTTATACAATTCATTCGAATGAAAATGTATCGCTTGTATTATATGATATTATGGGTCGTGAAATGATAACAATTGTAAAGGAAAAGAAGACTCCAGGTACCTATAAGGCAAATATAAATACTGAGCAATTAGCAAAAGGTATATATATAGTTAAACTTATTTCCGGAAATAACGTTTCTGTTCAGGAAGTTGTGATTGATTGAGTAAAGCACTTACCTCTTTTCTATATATTTTTTTTGACGCAAGTTTCGGAGGGAAACAAATTTTTGAATACGGCTCTTTCATTCTAACCCATACTTTAGGGATTGCAGCGAAAATCATTTTCTTTTTTGAAAAGTTTGCAGTCTTTCCGTTGCGCTTTAGATAAACTTCAAGCCTGGCTTCTACTTTTAGAAGGGGAACGCCCAAAAGATTTATTAAATAAATGCAATATTTCTTAATAATAATAAGAATTAAAACAAGAAACGCAGACTTACCATATATTAACATCTCATCTTGATAACTACTTGATTATAAACAAAAATACTTCTGTTTATTTCTTAACTTTGCAGGAGCACTTACAAACTTACATTCATTAAAAAAATGAAAACATCCAAAGAAATTCTTGCATCGCTAACCCAAATTGCCTTGATGCCGCAAGAAGAAATGCTTGAAGTTGGCCGCAAAAAAAGCAAATTATTTATTGGTATTCCCAAAGAAATTACTTTTCAGGAAAATCGAGTGGCATTGGTGCCTGACGCTGTTGCATTACTTGTTAATAATGGACATCATGTTGTAGTAGAAAGCAATGCAGGTAAAATGGCAAACTTTCAGGATAACGATTACAGTGAAGCAGGAGCAGAGATTGTATACAGTGCTGAAGAAGTTTATAAGGCAACACTTATTTTAAAAGTTGCACCTCCTTCCCCCGAAGAAATTGGATTGATGCAGCAGAACCAAACCCTTATTTCTGCGTTGCAGCTTACAGTTCAGCCTGAGGATTTCCTTAAAAAAATGATTTCTAAAAAAATCACTGCCATTGCTTATGAGTGGATAAAGGATGATGACGGTATTTATACTGTTATCCGCTCTATGGGAGAGATAGCAGGCAGCACGTCAATTTTAATTGCCGCTGAATATTTAAGTAATGTAAACAATGGACAAGGTTCTATTTTAGGCGGTATTTCGGGTATTTCACCTACTGAAGTTGTGATTTTGGGAGCAGGAACTGTTGGTGAATTTGCAGCCCGCGCTGCTTTGGGTTTAGGTGCATCAGTAAAGGTATTTGATAATTCTATTTATCGTTTACGACGTTTGCAGAGTGATATTGGAGTTCGAATTTTTACATCTGTTATTCAGCCCAGAGTATTGGCAAAACATTTAAAAACAGCCGATGTTGTAATTGGTGCAATGCGTTCGCAGCACGGACGCACACCGCTTGTAGTAACCTCTGAGATGGTGAGCGAAATGAAAGTTGGTGCTGTTATTATTGATGTAAGCATTGATCAGGGAGGATGCTTTGAAACTTCTGAAGTAACAAATCATGCTAAACCCGTTTTCAGGAAATATGGTGTTATTCATTATTGTGTTCCAAATATCGCTTCACGTGTTTCGCGTACTGCATCCTATGCGCTGAGTACAATATTTGCCCCTATTCTATTAAATATTGGTGAGGAAGGCGGTGTGAAAAATATGCTTCGCAGAGACGAAGGGGTGCGCAACGGCATTTATGTATATAACGGTGTACTTACAAATAGGGTATTAGGCGAAATGTTTAAACTTCCTTACAAGGATATTAACCTGTTGATGCCGGGCATATAGATATTGGATATTTGATTTATTAGCCGTCGGGCTGTCATCATATTTACATAATGAACACAGTTTTGAAAACGGTTTGTTTTCTGGAATATCTTTATCACATCCGCATCGTATGCTATTATAACCTTTATCTTGTCCGCAAAACAAAATTCCACAAAAAAGGGTAGATATTAGATGTTAATATCTTCCTTTTATTTAAAAATTATCTCTTACGCTAATGATTTAAAATATCGATTTAAGCTTCAAACTATACATACTTCCAGAACAGATTAAACTCCGCATATTATAATATTCCTTATTATCCTACTGCACAATAAAACTTTTTACTCCATTTAATTTTTTATTTTTTATTTTTGCGAAGTACATACCGGACTTTAAATCCAGTTTTTGCGGGTAGGTTGTTTGTCCTTCCAATACCGCTGAATAAACAAGCCTGCCTGTGATATCAACAATCTCCAACTGAAGTTTTTCGTTCATGGCATCCTGCTGTAATACTTTAATTGAAAAAGAACCATTGTTCAATGAAGGTGATAGCTCAATGCCAATAGCAGCAGGCTGCTGACCAGTAATCCCAACCGAAGTGCTTAAACCCAGATTACGCATT
>CAISYK010001218.1 GCA_903889605.1 uncultured Bacteroidota bacterium | reverse complement strand
CAGCGACCAAATACTCAATGATACATATACCATAAAAGAACAATCATTATGATCAGTACCAAGTTGTCCGGTAATCAACTGAATAAGATAAAAGGTTGATAATATTAAAACACCTGTAATATAACCAACTCTTTTATTGACAAGAATTTTTCCAGAACGATATCCAACCCATACTAAAATAACACTTAAGATTATACTCGGAATTCTTACAGCAAACTCAGAAACTCCAAATATTCTAAAACTCAAAGCTATCTGCCATAAAAATAGAGGTTGTTTATGCAGCCAAATATGATACAAATCCCATCTTCCCATATCCTCTGATATGTTTAAAACCGGGTCATCATATAAAGTCGGCATTAATGGATGACTCAATAAATTTTTTGCGACAAGTGCGTGGAATCTTTCATCCCACATATTTAAAAAATGATCAAGTAGTCCTGCAAAAATAAACAGCAATAATGCGGAAGTTATCAAGAAAAAAATTGAGGTTTTTTCTTTATCTTTTATATGAAAAAATAAACTCAAAAGAAAAAACACTCCTCCGGAAACGAGGAAAATCAGTTGTGTGCTGTCGAAATACGTTTTAAACATTCTGTGAAATTTTTATTACTTGCAAAGATATGTTTTTCTTCATCTTCAATGCTTGTAAAATAAAATCACGTTTACATATCGCTCTATGATTAGTTTTCTGTCGTGATAGAGGTAAAGATAATTTGGAGTTGAATATCTAAATAAAACCCTGACAGAGTTTAAAGCACTGTCAGGGTGTATTTAATAATTTATTGATAATATTTAAACAATATTATAATTTTAGATCACAAAAAAATTATTCGAGGATTAGGGTGATTTCAGGCAATTGTACCAATGAACCATAATTATCATGACCATCAAATGCCTGAGCCAAAATTGCTTTAAATACAAGGGTGCTGCCAGGTTTTGCATGTTTTAGCATTGCCCTCATATTCTCAGAAAACATCGAACCTTCAGCATTAGATTCCACAAATAAACCATTCATTTTGATTTTAGAAGTATAACTTTTCAAAACATATTTCTTATTGTCTATTTCAAGTCCTCCTGCAACAAGCAAATTAACTATTGATTTTGGTCCGTTCTGAAAGTATTGTCCAGCAACTCTTGCAAAGGCTATTTCAGCCGGAATGGGATCCTGAATTGCTTCTAAATTTTTGATGCTTGGAACTTCGTCTGAATATTCTATTTCAATTTTTAATTTATCCCCATTTTTAAAATTCATAGATTTTAAATCTATTTCAAAATTATTTAATTGGCATTGTGCCGAATCAAATAATAATTTACCGTTAACGGATACTTTTTTTGTTGAATACCCCGCATCACCTTTACTTGTAGAGGTGGGATTGCGGACCTTTAAATTTTCGCCTTTAAATGTTCCCTGGTAAACATTGGTATGGCTGTTATCGTTAAGTGCATATTTTGAGTTTTTTTCTTTAACCATCGTTTCTTTGGAATAAGAAAAGGATAACATCATTAATGCAGCTGCGGGAAGGGCAATTGATAGCTTTAGCTTTGCTAGTTTCCCAGATCTTGATTTTGTTGTCATGGCGATTCGGTTTTTAAGGTTAGACATATTGAAATTATTACTTAACTGAAATCCTATATTATTTAAAATTTGTT
>CAISYK010001217.1 GCA_903889605.1 uncultured Bacteroidota bacterium | reverse complement strand
TTAAATAAATGTGCTGAACTATTATCAGATAATAAGCCAAATAAAAATTCATCCATACACTCCGCATTATTCGCGACCTCACCGATAGCCATATTTGCAGTATTTATTTTCAGTCAATATGACATCATTGGATGTTTTTTTGCCATACTAGCCCTATACTTCTATCTTAAAAAAAACCTTACAGCTTTTGCCTGGTTGTTTTCAATAGCAATTGGTTTTAAGTTTTTTGCTTTAGTTATATACTTGCCATTACTATTTTTTGCAGAAAAAAGATTTCACAACCTTCTAAAATTTTTGTTAATAGGAACATTAATTACCGTTCTTCAATTTCTTATTTATTGGCATAGTCAGGCATTTCAAATTGGAATATTTGCAGTACCTTACGCTAAAACTGGAGGTTCGAACTTTCTTGATCATGCGCTGAGCAATGCAAATACCTATTATCTATTAGGATATTTACTTCTCTGCGGATATACTTATAAGTCAACATACAAAGACGAGGTTGATTTTTACATGCACGCAGTTTTTATCCCAATCGTCGCGTATGGGCTTATGTTTGCATCTGTATTTTGGCACCCTCAATGGCTTATAATAGTTATGCCATTTTTCAGCCTTTCTTATAGATTCATTAACAAAAAAAGACTTTTTTATATTGTTGAGGCCATCGGAATGCTTTCTTTTACATGGATAAGTGTAAATCTATTTGTTAATAATGTAGACGCATCAATGCTTAATAAAGGAGTGTTAAGTGCACTCTTCAACCCTATTTCTTTACATATATCCGACTTAATGTCGCCAAAATTACTAATTTATTTTGCTTTTGTATTTAGATTATACTTGTTTGCGCCAATATTGATATTTAGACTTCAAAAGCCTGTTGACTGTTCTATACAAGAAGATAACGAAAAGTCCTTCTTTTACTATATACGCTTTATTCTGGGGATTTCGTTTTTTGTATTGCCTTCATTCTATTGCGCATTAGCACTTATTTGAGCGGCAAAAAATATGCTATAAAGCTTTTCTTTGTGAACATAAAATGATCTTAGTCTTGATGAACTAAACAACACTATCCATCTCTTTTTTTAATCGAAATTCACTCGTTCCATCTCTACAACCAATGGCATATGGCGTACTTGAGTATGAATTGACCCTATATATTCGCCAAGCACTCCTATAAAAAAAGCCTGAATAGCACCAAAAAAGAAAATACCAATCAGAATAGGGGCCGTCCCAAGCTGGAATGAATCCCAATATAGCAGTTTGTATACCAGGAAAAATAATGCCGTTATAAGACTTAATATCGACAGCAAAAATCCGCTCATCGCCATTAAACGGAGAGGAACCTTGGAATGATTGGTAATTCCAAGCATAGCAATATCATATAAAGAATAAAAATTATTTTTTGTTACGCCACGTCGCCTTCTTGGTTGTTTAAAAGGAACAGTTGCAATGGGAAAACCAATTTCAGAAATAAGGCCTCTAAAATAAGGGTATGGATCGTTAATAGTTCGTAAAACATCAATTACTGCTCGATCAAAAAGGCCTGCCCCTGTTGCATTCGAAACTAAGGGAACTTCTGATATTTTAGATATTATATTATAATAAATATTTCTCATCCAGTTTATTATGGATGGCTCTTCACTTTCTAACTTTACAGCCAGGACAATCTTATATCCGTCTTCCCATTTTTTAACGAATTCAACAATTATTTCGGGTGGATCCTGTAGATCAGAAACAATTCCAATGCAAGCATCACCTTTGGTTTGAAGTAAGGCATAATAAGACGATCGTATATGGCCAAAATTTCTGGTATTAACAATCAACTTAATTCTTTTGTCTTGAGCAGCTTTGTTTTTTATTATTTCAACAGTTGAATCTGTAGAACAGTTATCTATAAATAGATGTTCATAATCATAAGGTAAAGCGCTCATAACATCATGAATGCGAGTACACAATTCATCAATGTTATCCTCTTCATTATAACAGGGGGTTAGTATGGTAATCAATTTTTTCATATTCTTCTTGTAGGAAAATTTATAGAAAACGCAATTCTTTATTTGTATATATTATTATTAAACACAAAGCGATTGTTAAAATAAAAAGAAACAGGTGTAGTTGCTATTAAAAGAATAAAACCGGCAAGATACATAT
>CAISYK010001216.1 GCA_903889605.1 uncultured Bacteroidota bacterium | reverse complement strand
TTTTTCATTTTTTTCATTTTGTGCAGGTATTTTAGTAATAATTATTTTAAATCAAAGGTAATTTGTTGTTTTACTATTTGATTTATGTTTTCGGTGGTTAATCTTAATTGATAGCTGTAAAAAGGAATAAGTATCTTTGAAAAACTTAAGTCAATCTTTTTAGGTTACTAAAAACCATTCATTTGCTATTTTCAAAGTATTCTATTCAGGTTTAATGCATCTTTTACAACCTTATTTCTAAACAGATCATTCATTAATAAAGGAAATTAGTAGCCTAAAGTCCCCAATTAATAGATGAATAGATTAGCTATTTATATTTGGATTTCGTCTATCTAAAATTTGATTTCATCGAATATTTATTTTGGAGTAATTTTAAAAAGAGAGTTTTGGCTATTCTTTTGCTGCTTTCGACTAATGTTTTTTTGAAAAACAAAAATCCCCTCTCGGAACCATGATATTCAAAATCAATATTTATAAATCTTAAAAAACAAAAACAATGTGGAAATCAAAAAACAAAAACATTTTATGGATAGCAGCAAGTTTAATGTTATTCTTTCCTGCTTGTATATCTTTACAAGCTCAAACAATTGCCCCTTCATTGTTTGGCATAAATGCATGGAATTTTTCAAATATTAATAATTTAAATCCTTTATGGGCCGATGTTTCGGCCAGCGGTGTAAAATATGTGCGTATAGGAGGGATAGGAGCAAATTTTCGCCCGCTTTATTCTTTTAACACAACAAGTCTAGCAATAACAAATGTGTCGAAGCTAAAACAGTTGATTGATTCAATTCGATCTCACGGAATGGAGCCTATTGTTCAAGTTGGTTATAGTCCTTTGTGCCAAATCTATGATCTAACTACAAATCCATTGGGAGGTTTATCATTAGTGCAACAAGCCACAATAGCTGCCAATCTTGTTGATTCGCTCAATAATCCAAGTACAGGAGTCTATAAAAACAAACCTATCAAATACTGGATAATTGCAAATGAGCCTGACCACGATTTTGATCATTCTTATCCCTGTGGGACTAATGGTAATGGTCCATCTGGTGGATATGGTTATAGTTCTGGAACAGATGCCGCAACAATAGCAGACTATATTAAAAAATTTGCAAGCAAAATGAAGGCGAAAGACGATTCCTTAAAAATTATTGGGCCGGAAACCAGTTGGTTTCAAACTCCTATTATGGATTCACTGACAACTCCTGGTGGCTCAAGTGATATAACCGGCCTAATTGATAATAATTCATATTATTATATTGATGTTTATTCCTTTCATATTTATCCTTTTTCTGGAGCTCAAACAAGAGCACAGGTTATATCTAAACTTACATCTACTGGAGGGTTTCAATATAATTTAGGATTACTTAAAACACGATTGGAGGCTTGTAATAATTATCATAATAGATCAGGAAGCACCGCTTTAAAAATGGCTGTTGATGAGGCTAATATTAACTCTAAAAATCCAAGCTCTAATTTAGTTACAGGTGTTGGTTCTAATAGCTTTCTGGCTGGCCAGTTTTGGGCTGAAATGATGGGTATTTGCATGAAGGAAGGGGCGGATTTTTTAAACTTTTGGAGTATAAAAGAAGGTTGCTTAAATGCTCCTACAAATAATGGCTATTTGGAAGGTTGCGATGGTACTCCAAGGTCTACTTACCATCATTTTCAAATGGTTGCAAATAATTTCAGTGGTGATTATTATGATGGAACTATTACTTCACTTTCTACAGTAAAAGCATTTGCAAGCAGGGATATTGCTAATTCAAGAATCTCTGTATTTCTAATGAATCAGCATGAAACAGCCGATTACTCTTATACCATAGATTTCAATGGTAATACCGCCAATGCAATTAGTTTTGCAATGGGGACCGGTATTACACAATATACCGGCTCCACTACCCTTAATCATAAATCTTCAGTTCTTTTGGTATTTGATTTGGCAGGTAACCTCCAACAAAAATGTGTTTATGCTGAAGGCGATGCACAACCCACATGTACAAGTTTCTCCTGCAACACCCCTGATGCTGCCGGTGCAATAGCGGGCGATAGCACTATTACTCCAGTACAAAATGGGGTTTCATATTCTGTAAGCACAATCGCTAATGCTACAAGTTATATCTGGACTTTGCCTGCTTGGGCCATTATTACCTCAGGCGGAAATACAAATTCAATAACTGTTGATTACCCGTCGTCTGCTATATCGGGAAATGTGACAGTGAGGGGAACTAACGGAATATGCAGTGGGACTTCTTCTTCTTTAGCGATTGTTGTTAGCTGCACCCCACCAGCGGCACCAACTGCCACCAGCAATAATAGTGTATGTCAGAACGATACAATTAAGTTATTTTCTACTTCAGCCTCAAATTATGCATGGTCAGGACCTGACGGATGGACTTCAACCATTCGAAATCCTATAAGGACTGGCGCAACAATAGATATGGCAGGAACTTACACGGTTACAACCTCTACGGGTACTTGTGCAAGTCAGCCGGGAGCTACATTGGTTGAAGTCGCTGATTTCGCTTCCACCACTTCCGGTGGTACTAGCACTTTTTGTTCAGGAGGGAATGACACATTATTTGCAGCTACAGGAACAGGGTACGCATGGCAGTGGATTAGGAATGGAACAAATATAAGCGGAGCCACTGCAAACAAATATGGGGCCTCCACCGCAGGCAGCTATGTTGTAAAAATAACTAAGAATAGCGGAACCTGCAGTGCATGGTCTTCTCCGGTGACAATAGCTATTAATTCAACATTAACAGCAAAAATAACGGCTGGCGGGCCTACAACATTTTGTTCTGGAGGTAGCGTTGTTTTGTATGCAAATACCTGTTCGGGATATACTTATCAATGGCAGGCAAAAGATGGCAACGGAGTTTATCAGATTATTTCGGGATCAACCAGCTCAACATACACAGTGACGGAAGCAGGCTATTATCAGGTCAGGGTAAGTTCTGGAGGAAATAACCAATGGTCATCGGGTATAGAAGTTATTATTGATGATACCCCTTCTGCTGCAGGTACTATAAGCGGATCAAGCACAGCTGCACCTGGTCAAAGTGGAGTTGCTTATTCCGTGCCCCTTATCAGCGGGGCAAGCAGTTATATTTGGAATTTACCAACAGGAGCGACAATTGCGACAGGAGCCAATACAAATAATATTATTGTTAATTTTTCAGGATCTGCGGTATCTGGAAACATAACAGTTGTCGGAACTAATGGAACATGCTCAGGAACATCTGCTTCTAAGGCGATAACTGTAACATGCACTCCGCCATCAACTCCAACGGCAACCAGCAATGGTAGCGTGTGTCAAAGTCAAACTATTAATTTATATTCTACATCAGCATCCAATTATTCGTGGACAGGGCCAGGCGGGTGGACTTCATCAGTTCAAAATCCTACCAGAACCGGAGCAACGATAGATATGACAGGAACCTATAGTGTAACAACCGCATCAGGTGGCTGCACCAGTTCCGCCGGAACTACAGCTGTTATGGTCGAAGATTTCGCATCCATAACTGCCGAACGTTCATTAACTTTTTGTTCAGGTGATAGTGTGATATTGCATGCAGAAACAGGGACAGGTTATACTTGGCAGTGGAAGAGGAATGGCACTGCTATCACAGGAGCCACAGATCACGTCTATACGGCCAAAACAGCAGGTAGTTACCAAGTAAAAATAACTAAAAACAGCGGTGCTTGCAGTGCATGGTCTGCGACAGTTACAGTAACTATTAATTCAAGTTTAACTGCCGCAATAACACCAGGAGGCCCGACAACATTTTGTCCCGGTGGAAGTGTTGTCTTATATGCCAATACTTGCTCTGGTTATACCTATCAATGGCAGAAGAAGGATGGCAATGGAACTTATCAGGCTATTTCCGGTGCTACCAGTTCATCATATACAGTAACAACAGCTGGTTGGTATCAAGTAAAAGTTACTTCCGGGGGATCAAATCAGTGGTCATCCGGAAAAGAGATTGTTATCTCCACTGCACCCGATGCTGCAGGAACAATAAGCGGCGCAGGCACAGTTATTAAGGGACAAAATGGAGTTACTTATTTTGTACCTGTTATTAGTGGTGCAAGTGGTTATATCTGGACCTTACCAACAGGTGCATCTATAGTATCAGGAACGAATACAAATAGTGTAACCGTTAACTTCTCAACTTCAGCGATATCCGGAAACATAACTGTTGAAGGTACTAACGGAACATGCCTTGGAACATCTGCTTCTAAAGCTATTACTGTTAACTGCTCTCCGCCAGCAACTCCAACTGCAACCAGCAATAATAGTGTATGCCAAAGTGAAACCATTAATTTATATTCTTCATCAGCTTCCAATTATTCATGGACAGGGCCTGGAGGATGGACTTCATCTGTTCAAAATCCAACACGAAGCGGAGCAACAATTGCTATGACTGGTACATACAGCGTTACAACAACATCAAGTGGATGTACTAGTTCAGCTGGAACTACAGTTGTTACGGTCGAAGATTTCGCATCCATCACAGCCGGAGGTCCTTTAACTTTTTGTTCAGGAGGCAGCGTGATATTGTATGCCGAAACAGGAACTGGGTATACATGGCAATGGAAAAAAAATGGTACAGCTATCACAGGAGCCACGGCAAGCAGCTATACAGCCACAACAGCCGGTAGTTACCAGGTAAAAATAAGTAAGAATAGTGGTACTTGCAGTGCCTGGTCTGCAACAGTGACCGTAACTATTAATTCAAGTTTAACTGCAACAATAACACCAGGAGGCCCGACAACATTTTGTCCCGGAGGAAGTGTTGTCTTGTATGCTAATACTTGTTCAGGATATACTTACCAATGGCAGAAAAAGGATACCAGCGGAACTTATCAATTTATTTCAGGTGCCACCAGTTCTTCATATACAGCAACAACCGCAGGTTGGTATCAAGTAAGGGTAACTTCAGGAGGTACAAATCAATATTCATCCGGAATAGAAATTATTATTGGTGCAACGCCCTCTGCAGCCGGAACTATAACCGGATCAAGCATTGTAATAAAGGGACAAAATGGAGTTGCTTATTCTGTACCCGCTATTAGCGATGCAAATAGTTATATCTGGACTGTACCAACAGGGGCAACAATAGCTACTGGAGCCTATACAAATAATATAACTGTTGATTTTTCAAGTTCTGCCGTATCGGGAAATGTAACAGTTGCCGGAAGTAATGGGACATGCTCAGGAACTTCTGCTTCCAAAGCGATCACCGTTAACTGCACGCCACCGGCAATGCTGACCGCAACCTGCAATGGCAAGGTGTGTCAAGGCGATACAATTACTTTGTTTTCAACATCAGCTTCCAATTACTTATGGACTGGCCCTGATGGATGGACTTCAACACTTCAAAACCCTACCAGAATCGGTTCAACAAAAGCTATGGAAGGCAATTATACAGTTACTACAACTTCTGGAGGGTGTACAAGCCTGCCTGGGATTACTTTTGTTAAGGTAGCTAATTTTGCTTCTATTACTACCAACAGTTGTACAACTTTTTGTGCAGCAGATAACGGTGCTATTGCTTTATATGCATCTACAGGAAATGATTATACATGGCAATGGATTAAAGATGGAGCGGACATGGTTGGAGAAACTTCATATGAACTTGTAGTGTCTGCAACAGGTAATTACCAAGTAAAAATTACTAATGGAACTTGCCGTTCCTGGTCTGATACAACAACAGTAACTGTTAACTCGAGTTTAACCGCTGTGATAAACACAAGTGGCTACCCTACGAGTTTCTGTAGCGGAGGATACGTTACTTTGTTTGCTAATAAGTGTGGAGGTTACACCTGTCAGTGGCAGCAAAAGGATATGAGTGGAGTTTATCAATCGATGACAGGAGCAAACAACTTCTTTTATGTTGCATCTGAGTCAGGTTGGTATCGGGCTCGCGTAGATTCAGCAGGGGTAAATGCATATTCCACAGGAATTGAAGTACAAGCGAATCCTTGTAAATCATTAATAATTGGAAATGTTCCAACTGAAGAAACAGCTCAGCAGTATGAACCAGTTGTTAAAAAAAGTATAGATGTACTGTCAATTTATCCAAATCCTACACTTGGTGAATTCTTTGTACAAATTGTTATCCCTGAGAAAACGGAAGCAACATTTGAAGTCATAAATTTACTTGGACAAACTATTTATAAATCAGAGAAAATAGCTGCCAATGAAGGTGTATTACAAAAGAGAATAATAATGAATGATGAAAATACGCCAGGATTGTATATTGTGAAAGCTATAATTGGAAATAGAATCCTTAATTCTAAATTTATTTTTACAAAATAACTATTATGGGTTGTATGAAAAAGGAGCCGCTTTGTGCGGCTCTTTTTTTTGCTGTGAAAAGTCTTGCAGAGAATAAATATTTACCTAATACTTGAAGAAGCCCCCAACTAGATATTCTTAATGTTTTTTTTAATCGCTAAAGTCGAAAAACATTACGGTCTTAAAACACAATTTTAAAAACACAACAGTCGTAACGCTAAGTGGGCTTAACATACAGGTTGTTAACGCTTTTTTTTAAAAACAATAAAGTCGAAAAACATTACGGTCATAAGATACAATTCTAAAAACACAACAGTCGTAACGCCTAGTGGTCTTAACATATAGGTTGGTAACACTTTTTTTTAAATAATGTAGTCGAAAAACATTACGGTCGTAAAACACAATTCTAAAAACACAATGGTCGAAACGCTTAGTGGTCTTGCCATACAGATGCTTAATGTTTTTTTAACACTAAAGTCGAAAAACATTACGGTCATAACACACAATTCTAAAAACACAACAGTCGAAACGCTAAGTGGTCTTAACATACAGATTGTTAACACTTTTTTTAACACTAAA
>CAISYK010001215.1 GCA_903889605.1 uncultured Bacteroidota bacterium | reverse complement strand
TAAATATTAAAGAAATAAAACTTTTAGCTGAGCAGCAGATCAAATTAAGAATTGAATCGCTTCCCAATAAAAATAAAATTTATTCAGCAGGTGAAAATATTATTACTGCGGAGGATAAAATCACCAGCGATTTAGCAAAGGCTTTTGATGCATCGTATGAAAAACTACAAGATAGTTACGACAGGCTTTCAGAACGAATACATTTGAAAATAGAAAATGATTATACTTTTCTGAACACACTTTTTTTGATTTCTATACTATTGATCCTTGTTGTTTTCACCATTTTTAGTTTTCTGATGTATAGAATATTAAAAAATGAAAATTCAGCGAAAGAAGCTTTAATGTTAAGCGAAAAACGCTTCCGTGCCATTTTTGAAGAGGCTCCCATGGGAATAGCCCTTACAGATTCTATTACAGGAAAGATTATTAACGTAAATAATAAATATCTTGATATTATTGGACGCAGCGCAGATGAGATGAATAATATTGACTGGATGAGCATTACCCATCCGGATGATCTTCAGGAAGGCTTGGTATTTAAGGCCCTAATGAATGAAAATAAATTAAAAGACTTTAAAACTTCGAAAAGATATATACGTCCTGATTCTTCTGTCGTTTGGATTAACTTGTCAATAGTTTCAATAGATTCAAAAAAAAGTTCCAACCCTTGCCATTTGAGTATTCTGGAAGATATTACCGAACGCAGGAGAATTGAAGAAGAATTTGTGAAAAGTCAGAAAAATTTCGAAGATGCAGAAAGTTTTGCAAAAATGGGGAGTTGGGAGTTTAATCTTAATAATTTAGAAGTAAAATGGTCGAATGGGCATTATCTGCTTTTTGAATTGGAACCTCAGAATTCAGATAAACTTTATGGAACATACAGAAGTGCGTGTCATCCCGACGATTTTCAAAAAATTGATGAAATGCGTGAACAGGCGATTAAAACAGGCGAAGGATTTAATTATGAATACCGTATTATCGGCAAAAATGGAAATATAAAAAACATTTCTTGTATAGGTGAAGTTGTAAAAAATGCTGAAGGTAAAATAATTGGGTTAAAAGGAACCGGTCAGGACATTACTGACAGAAAAAAGATGGAAGCTCTTTTGAAAATAAAAGAACAAAACGAGTTATTGACAAGACACGCAGCTCAAGTGCCTGGAGTAATTTATCAATATCAAATTTTCCCTGATGGAAGATTTTTATTCCCATTTGTAAGTGAAGGGGTGCAGGATCTTACCGGTATAACCGCAGAGGAGGCTATGCAGGATGGTTTGAAAGTATTTAAGCTTGTTCACCCTGATGATTTGGAGGATTTAATGTCGACATTACATTCATTTATTACTCCGCAGGAAAATTGGGTCCATGAATTCAGGATAGTTTCGCTTCTTAAAGAAACAAAATGGGTTAGAGGAAATTCCAAACCAGAAAAACTGGAAGATGGAAGTTTGCTATGGCACGGATACTTTGCCGATATTACAGCTTCAAAACAGACTGAAGAGGCTTTAAGGATAAGCAAAGATAAACAGGAGGCCGTTTTTAACGGTTCAAATGATGCAATAATGCTGCTGACAAGGAAAGGTTTCTTTGATTGCAACCCGCGTACTTTAGAAATGTTCGGAATGTCTGAAAGCACAGAATTTACTGAAAGCCACCCTTCTGATTTATCTCCCGCAATACAGCCTGATGGACAGGATTCCTTATTTAAAGCAAATGCGATGATTGAAATTGCTTATGAAAAGGGTGTCAACCAGTTTGAATGGGTGCATCAAAGGAAAAACGGCGATACTTTTCCGGCGGAAGTTTCACTTTCTGCTTTTAATTATGGCGATGAACGAGTATTACAGGCAACTATACATGATATTACAGAACGTAAACT
>CAISYK010001214.1 GCA_903889605.1 uncultured Bacteroidota bacterium | reverse complement strand
TTATTTTTTATTTGGTTTTTGCCACTGGTAATTTTTTAATTTTGTTTACGAAATCGGCTGCAGCGCCAAGCCTCCCGTTAGCGGCAAATTTATTTAAGAATCGAAATCTATTGACTTCGACATTAAATTAAATATTTTTAAGTGCAATTGTTATTAACATTAATTTTACGACCACTGTTTATAGGTAATATGATTTTTATATCTTGACTTTGGAATAAAATGTTTTCTTTTCCGTTATCTTTAGTATTATGAAGAAAACATTTTCAACATTAATTTTAACTTTCAGTTTCATAACCTTTCTTATAGGCCAGAACAAATTTGAAACAAAAATTGGAGTTTCATACAATTTTGCTTTTTATAATGGTTATCCATCAGCTAATTATTCATTATACCTTGAAAATCCTGCAAGTAAGGACGGTTTTGGAATGACAATCAAGGAGGAGTATTTTTTTTTAACATTCCTATCACTTCAAACTGGACTCGAACTAATTAACACTAAAATAGCTTTTAATGAATACACCCTTTCTCACAATTTTGGAACTGCAAAGTATCGACATAACTTAGACATATATGAATTACAAATACCGCTAAATATAAAATTTACAAGTCAGAATTTCAAAAATTTCAAAGGATACCTATATGGTGGTATTGCATATAGAACTTTACCATATGCTTCAGCCAAAGTAAGCTATCTGTCTGGAGGTCAATTAGGCAGTGGTAATATTGATGCAAGAATTGAAAACAACAAATTTTCTCCCAACTTAGGTTTAGGAATTGACTATTTCAATAAAGAAAAAAAAATTGGTTTGTTTGGTGAAGTGTGTATTAAATACTTGTTGGGAGATTATTTTTACGGTGGACAGAAAAAGTATGAATGGATTACTGATGCATTAATCGACAATGAACGTTTTGTTTCAATCGTTTTAGGTGTGAAATTTTGAAATAAAGACCGTTGTTTTTTTACGAACTAAGTGTTACGAATGATGTGTTACGAACTGTGTTTAAAGGACTTTTAGACAATTACGTTTGAAAATTTTAATAATACATTTTTTCAAATCCGTTCTTTATTTTACGAACTAAGTGTTGCGAATTGTATGGTACGAACTGTGTTTAACGACCTCTGTTTAAAGGACTTTTAGACTGGTGTACTTTTACGAACTATGTTTGACGACCACAGTTTAAAGGATTTTTAGACCGGTGTGTTTTTACGAACTGCGCTTGACGACGGCTGTTTAAAGGACTTTTAGACAATTATATTGTAACTTAAAATATTTGTGTTTTTCTTTAATTCGTAATTCGACTTAAAGAAAAATCTGCCGCTAACATAAAATATGCTATACCTTAGCCGACACGCTCAAAAACCTTACGCACGGTATCGCATATTTAGCCGTTAAGTGCCATTATCCGACGAAATTTTACGCAGAAAATGGAAAGTCCTCGGCAGACTGTCTTTCAGCACCTTGACAAACTCTTTTGCAAATTTTAAAGTTATTAGTTCTTTCACAAATTCTCGGGTAGACAGTCTTTCG
>CAISYK010001213.1 GCA_903889605.1 uncultured Bacteroidota bacterium | reverse complement strand
TAATAATTTTAGTAAAATAATAGACAATATTTATCTTTTTAGCAGAAGAGTAAACGTTATAAACTTCTAAAAATAATGGCGGCAATATTTTACTACCCCTTTAATATAAAGTTACGAAATTATTTTGGCATTTTGAAGTAATACAGAGGCAATAAATTAATAATAAACTCTTTTAACAAAACTTAGCTTTCGCCTTTATATATTGGCTTACACACGCAGTACCTCTCAAAATAATATTTGTAAGATTTTATTAAATCTTTAATATAAAGTTACGAAATTATACTTGAATAATAGTTAAAAGCAGGAGGTAAAAAATGTTAAAAAATACTAACATTTTTTGTATTCCGCGCTGACATATAGATAGGCGATTTTAATAATTGCTGAAAGAATAAATAACAGTCGTTATTCGACCGCATTAGCAGCACTTTTTTATTTTGGTTTTCCATTTTTTTGCAGGAGAACTTAGCTTTCTTCAGCGTGAAATAAATAATTATTTGAATTGGTCGCGCAAAGCGACACAAAGAAACACAAAGAAACAAACACGCAAAGTATGCGGAGAATATAACATTTAATGAGCAGCGCAGAAAAATGGGAAATTCATTTTTATCTTTTACTAAAATCCTGAATATTCTTTTTTTCGCCGATGACTGCCTATTCAGCCATCCAGATGAGTTTTTTTGCGATGAAGGATCTTGTTAGTCAAAACAGGAGCATTTAAATGATAAAGAAGATTTATTTAATCACTATTTTACAATTTAAGGCTGTCGTAAGCCCAATGCAGGAGCGCTTGTCTCTGTTTAGGCCTGCAGGTCAAAGAACCAGGTGAACAGTTCTTTTTAATTGCTCCTATATGCCTGCGGAAAGCTTTCCACCGCTTAATCTGCCTTTGATCTTCTTCCGGTATTCTTCTGCCGTAATAATAACGGCAGTACCATTGAAACCATCCTCTTGGATCTTCAGGATGGATCCAGCCTTTTTTCTGCCATTCTTTAAGTGGTAGGGATGCGTCAACTTTAAAAAAATTTAAGTTTGGGTCTTTTTTTTCTGGCGAGAGTTTAGCATTTTTGAACCATGAAGCGGGGAATTCATTTTGGCAGTCATTCATGTATTTTCCGCCAAAAACTCCTAATTCCAGCATTTCGCTGGGTGTGAATTCAGGTTTAAATTCCGGGCTAAAATTCCTGCCTGTTGGTTCAGTTAGGAAGTAATGGCCCTTCTGCATTTTATCATTAATTATTATTTTTTTGTTCATGCGATATGTCGGCCGTTTTTCAGCGGTTTTCCGCATCCATTTTTTTATAATGTGTTAGGAACTTTCGTGTTTTTCAATATGCAAATTAAGGATGGTCAGAGATTAATCCCAGCATTTTCATATGCCCATGCAATACAGCACTTTAAAGCATTTAGCGCTATTAATTGATTGGCAGATAAAATAACCTTTAGAAAAACTTTTTTTCATTTAAATGTAAATATAGACTTTTATGATGCGCTTTTACGGACTAAATGGAAGTGTTTTTTTAATATACGCTCTCTAATTCTTTCAATTCGCCGGCG
>CAISYK010001212.1 GCA_903889605.1 uncultured Bacteroidota bacterium | reverse complement strand
CTTTCTTTTTTAAGAAAGGGTAACGCCCAAATAATTTTTTTAATTAAAACGCTATTACATTTCCTGGAAGAAAAAAGTCCGAAACTTCAGTACTTTAACTTAACGCTATAATCATTTACAATCTGTAACAGAAACTGTTTTACTCATTGTATTATAAATGTCGATAAGCGTATTCTGCAGATTCCATTTGTATTCCCAGCCGGGGTAATCCTTCTGAAATTTAGACACATCGCTGATATACCATATATGATCACCGCTGCGAGACTGTTCACTATAAGTACGATTCAGCTTTTTTCCGCTGATCTTTTCACACATTTCTATTGCTTCTATCATTGAGCAATTTGCAAATCGTCCGCCGCCTGCATTGTACGCTTCACCCATTTTAGGCTTTTGATAAAAATGCCAAAACATATTCACCAAATCTGAACTGTGAATATTGTCGCGGACCTGTTTCCCTTTATAACCAAATATTGTATAGTGATTTCCTGTAAGCGTGCATTTCATCAGGTAGGATAAAAAACCATGAAGCTGTGCTCCGCTGTGATTAGGCCCTGTAAGACAACCGCCGCGAAATACACCAACACTCATGTCAAAATATTTCCCATACTCCTGTGCCATAACATCAGCGGCCACTTTAGATGCGCCGAATACAGAATGTTTTGTATGGTCAATACTCATGTTTTCGTCAATACCATTCTTAAAATACGCATGGTTTTCTGCTATTTCCCAGCGGGTTTCTTTTTCAATCAATGGCAAAAAATTTGGATTATCGCCATACACCTTATTTGTTGAAGTAAAAATAAAAACTGCTTTACTGCAGTATTTACGGGTTAGTTCAAGCATGTGAAGTGTTCCTGTTGCATTTACTCCAAAATCAGTGATAGGTTCTTTTGCAGCCCAATCATGGCTGGGCTGTGCTGCAGTATGAACAATTAACTTAATATCATTTCCATATTGATTAAAAATATTTTCGAGATCAGATAAATTGCGGATATCAATATTATGATGCTCATAGTTTGGAACACTTTCTTTTATCAGGCTCACATTCCAGCTGGTGGAAGCCTCTTTACCAAAAAAGTAACTCCGCATATCATTATCAATGCCGATTATTTTATCAAATTTATTTGAGAAAAAAGATACCGATTCACTGCCAATCAGACCTCCTGAACCTGTTATGATTGCTATATTCATTTGAATTCCTGTTTATTTTGAAATGTAAATATAATTATTTAAACCTTGATAAAATAGATTTCAATTGGTATTGTTTCATTTGGCCCAGCCGGCAATTGCGGCATAGCTTTTTTGTATCAGGCTGTTAAGTTCACCGGATATTCTGTCAGCATTATTCTTTTTGATTTTTAACTCTGTCCAATTTAATGCTGATACAGACTTTTGAACATTTTGTTTTAAATTTAAATCATCTTCTACAAACCATCCTGCATCCTGGAGTAAAAACCAATTATCACTTTCTTTGCTTCCGCAGAATAATATGGCGGAGCCCGAACAGACACTGCTCACAGCCTTTGAAGGCACGGCCACATGCGTCCAAGATTTCACCAATGATACTAAATGAACATCAATATGGTGCAGTTCATTCCTTGGGACATTTGGCAGTATGGTAATTCCATTTTTACCTTTTGCATAATCCAACACTTGTTCTGCCTTGGTGCCATAAACAGCTAAAATGAAATGCTGTGTTTCCGGATTAATAGAATTAATTACTTCCTTAATAAAATCTGGAGAATGAGGATTACCGCAATTACCGCAGTATCCAAGATATATTTTATCAGGGAAAATTTTCCAGGATGGAGTTCTTTCAATCTTATTTTGATCTAAAAAAACGCCGCATGGAAGAATTACATTTTCAATTTCCTTTTTATATTTTTTGTCTAATTCTTTCTTTTGATGGGGACCAAGAGCAATGATTTTGCTTGGAGCATTTTTATATGTTTGCTTTAAAGCATATTTGTAAAGAAAATTTGAAGGGCTTATTTCGTTGGAAGCAGCGAATCCTTCAGGGAATAGATCCATGCTCCATAAGATCCACTCAATATTTTTTTTAGAAAAAATTTTTGATGCCCACATTGGAAGCAGCGGAGGGCTTGTCATTACAATGATTGGGCCGCGGCTCAGTTTTGCCGCTTTTAGAATTAAGTTATAACCATCCAGAATACCGCTTATGTAACGTAAATATTTATTGCTGCCTTCATAAATAGTTTTTATGGGATATACATTACCAACAGGTTCTCTTTTATTCCCGCCGCCTTCATATTTACGGTCAATATGGACAATGCTAACATCAATTTTATGTTTACTAATTAAATAATTTGCTAAGTCCCATGCATTTTCACCTGTAATATTCACATTTGGCGGATAATGACGGTTTACAATGGTTATTTTTTTAGTCTGCATAAAATGGATAATGCTGAATCGTTTTTTGGGATATAATTAAAAAAATAAAAACGTTTAAATATTTTGAATGTGTAATTTATCCGAAATAGAAAAAAATCTGAAAATACAAAGTTAATTAAAAGTTTTAGAAATATTTGTTGCAAACTTGCCTTTACGTAAGACAAATTCCCATAGTTTCATGAAAAACAAATTTCTTAACGTAGCTGAATTGAATTAGTTTGCAGAATTAAATTTATGGAACCGTGCGCGAGGCTCGAACAAACGCGATGCCGTGTCGCCCGTGCGGAGCAATCGTTTGTTCTTGAATTTTTGTTTCTTTTTTTTCAAGAAAAAAGAAAAACACACAGTTTTGAAGATTGAAATCTTCCCGAACAGAAGATTGAATTTTTTTATAAAAGGGGAATTTGTCGTACACCCCATGCCTTAGATGATACAGTTAAAACCTATTAATTAAAAGGCGCCAGCTCAATAACACAGCAGGTTGACAAAACATTGTCTGTCATTTATTCGGAGTTCAATATAAAAGAAAAGCTCCGAAATTTTTCGGAGCTTTTCTTTTTACTATTTTGCTTTTGCTTCTGCAGCGGCAATTTTCTTTTTAATGCCTTCTGTAGTTATTGAGCCTGGTCTTTCAAGCGGATGACGCAATGCCCTGTCCCAAATTAATGAAGTCAGAACGCCTAATGAACGTGATACACCAAACAATACAGTATAAAAATCGTGTTCCACCATTCCATAATGTGTCAGCAATACTCCAGAATGTGCGTCAACATTAGGCCATGGATTTTTTATTTTGCCTGTGTTTTCAAGAATCGGAGGAGCTACTTTATAAACCATCTGAACAATTTCGCAAAGATCATCTTTTCCTTTTGGCTTGATATAACGGTTATAAAAATCCTGCTGAGCCGTAAATCTAGGGTCTGTTTTACGTAAAACAGCATGTCCGTAACCCGGAACTACTTTACCTTCTTCAAGTGTTTTTAGAATATAATCTTCAATTTGTTTTTCTGTTGGCAAACCGCCTCCTAACTCACTGCGTAATTCTAATATCCAACTCAAAACTTCCTGATTTGCCAAGCCGTGCAGCGGTCCTGCAAGGCCGGTCATACCGGCAGCAAAAGACAAATAAGGGTCGCTTAATGCCGAACCAACAAGGTGTGTGGCATGAGCTGATACATTTCCTCCTTCGTGGTCAGCATGAATAGTCATATACAAACGCATTAAACGCTTCATGTCAAACTCTTCATAACCCAGCATGTGTGCAAGGTTAGCAGCCCAGTCTAATTTCGGATCAGGTTCAATATGCACGCCATTTTTGTATTTTCTGCGGTATATATAAGCTGCAACACGCGGTAAACGAGCAATCAGATTCATTGAATCTTCATAAACATAATCCCAATAGTCTCTTTTGTTAACGCCTTTTTTATATGCAGCAGCAAATAACGACTCAGTCTGCATTGCCATAATAGCAATTACAAATTGTGTCATTGGGTGAGTGGCGGCAGGAAGTCCGTCTAGCACATCAAAAACGTGCTTTGGAACGATAGCTCTGCGTGCCCATGTGTTTCCTATGCTTAACACCTCTTCCTGTGTTGGAAGTTCCCCTAAAAGCATCAGATAAAAAATACCCTCAGGCAATGGTTCGGTACCGCCCGGAGCTTTTGGAAGCTTCTCACGTAATTCAGCAAGAGAATAACCTCTAAAACGAATGCCTTCTTCAGGATCAAGTTTTGACGTTTCAGTAACCATACCAATCATACCTTTCATACCCTGGTATACTTGGGCTACAGTGATTTCACCTAATTTAAAATCGCCTTTCTCTTTTATCAGCGTTTTTACTTCTGCTGCCATCGGCCCTGCCTTAGCAGAAAATCTTTCTTTTATTGAATCCATATTTGTGTCAAAATATAATTAATACTATTAATACTATGGTTTAGTTTTGCTGCGAAAGATAGAAGGATTTTGTCAATTAAAAAATGATATTGCAACATATTTATTACTGTCTTAATTATAATTTGCAACTATGCTGCAATGCAGATATGGAAGGTTATATTTTGCATAATTTTACAGTACCATTAAGGTTATAGTTGTTTTTATTGTGTAGAGTTAATGTGTTGAAGGTTAGCGTGTTGTTGGCTTGGTGTGCTGAAATGCTTATTAACCAGCAATTCATCAAAATTTAATAATTAAGAAAGTTTTATTTTAATATCCCAGATACCAAAAGCTAACAGGTTACTTATAAAAGCGGGCTGATTGTTGAAAAATTTTTAAATATATAAGTGAAATATAGTTTCTGAAAATTAGTAGTTCACCAAGAAGTTTTGGCTTAAAGTGCTAAAATAATAGGAGAAAAATGCCGGATTTGTATAATTACGGTCGTAGATCCCTTCACCTTCAGCGGTAGCGAAGGGCGGAGATTTTGTTAATATTTATTCAAGAAGGAAAACAAATGTATAAGTGCCGTGCTGCTCTTTTTTTCCGTCAGGACTTGGATTGAATTTAGCCGACATCGCTGCCTGACGAGCCTTTGCATATAAGTTGGAACTTGTGGTTGTAGAGCCGCGCTGTCCCGGTGATGCTTTAATTATTTTACCCATTTCATCAACAATTATTTCAACTACAACAACTCCTTCTTCCTGCGAATCGGACATTCGTTCCGGCTTTTTTAATAACATACGTCCTTTTAAATCATAACCGCCTTTACCGTTATATCCGGGGGTATCATTGCCATGCCCTTTGTCATCTCCAGGGCCGACACCTGTATTATCTCCAGTTCCGGAACCGCCTGTTTTCCCGTTCCCTTCACCCTGTCCTTCATGTTTCTTTTTGTTTTTTAACCTCGCCAATGCATTGGTTAACTCCGAACTCGGTTTCGGTTCTTCTATTTTAGGTGTTTCGGTTTTAATTAGTTTTTCCTTCTTCGGATGCTTTTTAACACTCACTACTGTTTCTTTTTCATCAGTAACAACAGCGGATTCTTCAATATTCACAGCTGGAGCCGGCTGAGCTTTTTCACTGGTTGCAATATCTTTATCATTTTGCCCGGAACCGCCGGCTTCAGCATTTCCCTGGCCTTCCGTGCCCAAATCCAATGTAACTTCCGGTACTTCCTTAATTTCAAAAGGAGGTATTGGAGTAATGAAAACAATAAAAAGAAACAGCAGAAACAATAAACCATGAAATCCTATCGTAAATGCCAAAGCAGCATATTTATTTTTATTTTCTACAGAAGTGTCCATGGTTATTTATTGGTGGCTTTAGTAGCTAATACCATTTTTACTCCTAAACTGTAACCTATCTGCATTACATCAGCCAAATCCTGAATTGATAAGGTGTTATCTAATTTTAAAATTACTGTGGGCGAAAGTGTGCGGGCCAATTCTATTTTTAAGGCATTTTCCAGATCAGAAAATGCAATGGGGGTTTTATTTACAAAATATTGTCGGTCTGCACCTACTGTGATAGTAACCTGCTGCTTCTGCAGTTGCTCTGCAGATTTTGAATTCGGCAGTGTCAGCTTTATTACGCTGGGGTTTGCTAATGTTGAAATAATAAGAAAAAATAATAACAAAAAAAACATGATGTCGTTAAGTGACTCCGTGCTTACTTCGGCTCCTTCTTTATGCCTGCGTTTTAATTTCATTTGATTCCTGTGCGCCTCACCATTGAAAGGCTTTTAATTAGTTTAGATTATATATCTGAATTTTCTGATTGTCTTTATTTCTGTTAAACCGCGCATTTGCGGGATTATGAATTTTAGTTTAATAATTTTTATTTCTTTTTGGGCGTTCCCCTTTCATAAAAAAATGAAAGTGGCGGGCTTGGAGTTTATCCTGAGCGAAGTCGAAGGACTTCAATCTTTTCTAAAAAGAAAAGGATTTTCGCTTCAATCCCTAACGCAGCTTCCTGCAATTAATAAGCAATGGATACACAATTAAAATTCTTACCAAAGCTTGATTTCAATACATTAGATTTTCTTTAAGCCGAATCAGCATCTTCTCCATTTGCGGAAGCCGAGCCGAGCTTCTTCTTTTATTTAATTTGTTTGTTCCTGCAGCATATCAACAAACTCAGATGAAATGGTTTCCATTTTATTGATAGTTTTATCAAGCATTGAATTAAGAATATAATAACCGATAAATGCTGTTAGACCTATTGTTAAACCAGATGCACTCGTAATCATTTTTTGATACAGGCCTGTTGATATTACGCCAATGCTTATATTATCAGTTAATGAAATATCGTAAAATATTTTTATAACACCAGCAATAGTCCCAACAAAGCCTAAAATTGGGCCAATTCTGCCGATCAAACTTAATACACTTAAATTTTTCTCCAGTCGGTTTATTTCTAACTTCCCTACGCTTTCCATTGCTTCTTCAATTTCCTTTAGAGGCTTACCAATACGTGAAACGCCCTTTTCAATCATACGTGCTGCGGGGCTTGTTGTGTTGCGGCACAATGCTTTTGCGGCATCCTTATTTCCGTTGTGCAGGTAATCTTTAATATGATTCATAAAGTTCTGATCCAACTTTGAGGCTTTACTGAGTGTCATGAAACGTTCAAAAAAGAAATAAATAGTAAGTATGGAAAGTATCCCCAACGGAATCATAATAAAACCGCCCTTTATAACCAAATCGAGCAGTGAAAGCGATGCTTGCTTAGGTAGTTCAATAGGTAAAGGAATTTGAGCAGCAGCATTTTTTGCAGTATCGATTACATGAGCTGCAGCCGCTGCTCCATTACTAACATTTTGCAGTAAAACAGAAATAAACATATTTTTTTAATTTAGTTTGTTATTAAACGTGAGTACAGGTGATTTTATTTTTTAATGCTTTTTAATAAATCATTTCGCGCAAACAAAAAAAATAATTAATACTAAAAAGATAATCACAATTATATTTACGAATGCTAAATTACATTTATGTACATGGTGATTTTTTTTGAAACAGGCAAGTTATAAACAGCTCATTGTTTATTTAGTGTATGCCGAAAGATTGGGCGAATTCAATTCAAAAAAAATGCATAAGCAGATCCACAAATTAAAAAGATAAGAACTTTTTTATTAATCTGTGAATCTGCGGATAATCTTTATTCTGCCGCATGAATCTATTTAATTGTGAATTTTATCGGCAGATTAAACAATACCCTTGCAGGCGCACCATGATTTTTTCCAGGCTTCCATTTAGGCATGGATTTAACTACACGCATTGCTTCTTCTGTGCAGCCATCCCCAACCGAATGCAGAACTTTCAAATTACCAATTGAGCCGTCATATTCTACTACAAATTGAATGACCACCATACCTGATGTTGAATTTTCCTTTGCAGCCCATGGATAGTTTAAATTATCTTTTATATACTTAAACATATTGCCTTTAAACTCCGGCATCTCATCTGCAAACAATACTGGGTCGTTTGATGGAAGCGGCACTGGATCCGGCATCTTTAAGTCAATTATTACCGGAACACTATCTGCTCCATCAGGTTTGCCGTCTTTAATAATTACCGCATCTGTATTCGCTTTTTCCAAAATATCTTTTTTATTATCAGATGCAACAAGATTTAAGTTGTCTGATTTAAGTATTAAATCCTTTTGAGGTACAATCTTTTCAATTTTAACTTCCGGTTTTGGGATTGGTGTTATATCAACAAATATGGAAACTGAATCCTGCAATGCAAGTTGTCCTTTTAGATCCGGGCCATTATCATTATTTTTTGAAAACAAAAAAATTGCTAATGCAATTATTCCAATTGATGATACCGACGAAAGAATAGCAAACGATAAATTGTCGTTATAGGACTTACGGATTGCATAAGCGCCATAGGCTTTGTTTCTGTTTTCGAAAACCATGTCATTAAAGTTTTCGGTTGATGTGTGCACTGTGTCCATAACTGTGTATTTTTTAGGTTTAACTATTTTTTGAATAAAAGATGCATTTACATTATATATTCCATAAACTAATAAATGATTGTTTTTTGTTAAAAACCCAATTCCAATAAAGTAGGTTTCACCTGCGAACAATTGTTATTACCATTATTAGAAGCATAATTTATTAATACTCCCAAATCATATAATGAAATGCCTTTACGGTAATAAAAATATATTATTTGTGAAAATGCGCAATAGGTTTTTTACCTGAACAGCTGTGATGTATTGATTTTCAAGTTTAGAAGAATCGCCGCGGCTAGTTTATCAATCAGCAGTATTATTAAAATAAAAATTATTAAGGGGACGTTTTAGATGGGATGTTTAATGAATTAACTTAATAATTGATT
>CAISYK010001211.1 GCA_903889605.1 uncultured Bacteroidota bacterium | reverse complement strand
TTGTCCTACTGTAAGTTTTTTAAAAACTAACTCTTTACTTCTATCTCCAATGGCTCCTAAATATCCGCTCGAATTATTTATCTCGTTATTTATTTCTTTAAAAACTATCGCTAATTGCTCTAAATCTATTTGCTTACTTATGCCATCTACCCTCCATTGATAATTTTCCGTTTTTAATTCTTTCCCTTTTGTAGTTCTTTTTATTCCAACATTTCCGAACGGTTTGGCACATATAGCCCATGTTTGATTTCCATTTTTGCCTTTCAATTCCGCACTCAGTGTATCAATTAAAGTTTCTTGATAAAATTGTTTTTGAAAAGCCCAAATCTTATCAAATTCAGCTTGTAAATCGGAACGATAGAAATCAGGGATAAACTTTTTACCTTGAATTAACAGGTCTAATACAAATTGACCTGGTGTTAAATTGTTATCATATAACTGCTTTGCAACAGCCATTCCATCAATTAATTGACCTTCGTCATCACCTTTAGCTTTTCTGCTGCTTTTATATCCTCTTTTTTTATTTATCATTAATAACACACGCACAAATTCTTCCAAAGGAATTTCCGCAACGGTTGCAAGCGTCCTGTTTCTGTATGTTCTGAATGTAGTGGCATTTCCTTCTTCAGAAAAAATAAAATCATTAGAAATGATAGAATGTTCTTTTAGGATTGATATAAGATTTTCTCTTCTTAATTTATAACGTTGCAGATTTCTTCTGGCACTTCTTTGTTTAGTCCTGCCCGCATTCGGCGACAAGCCTTTTCCACTTTGAAAATCTTCTTCAGGTGTCATAGAAGCAGATATTTTACCTGATTTATCAACCTTAACTAAATTATCACCATACTGAATGATTCTTGAGCCAATCTTAATGATTGAAGATTTTTCGTTTTCATTTTCCGCTTCATTAACTAATGCCCATCCTATTGACGCACTCCCTAAATCTAATCCTAAAATTTTTCTTGCCATATTGATTTTGTTTTATACATTTGTATTACATTTTGAAGCAAATCACAATAAGGATTATTCCGTTGTGAAAACATCTAAGGCGGTTCTGTAATAGGAATCGCTTTTTTTTATCCCCGTCAAACTTACAACATTAAAGTTGAATATATCGGCTAAAAGTTTAATTCCGTCGGCAAATTTTATATGTTAAGCGTAAGGAATTAAATGTCATACATTTGCAAATAAATAAAATTTATTATTCCCCTAAACCATGCCCCCAACACTCATAAAAACAGCCGATGGCTCACATTCCCTGTTTGTCGCAGAATTGGACGAACATTATCATTCTATTCATGGGGCCATACAAGAAAGCAGGCATGTTTTTATTCAGGCCGGTTTGAAGCAAATAATTAAGCAAGACGGCGCTAGCCCTGTTATTGCCAATGATAAGATAAACATTTTAGAAATTGGTTTAGGCACTGGATTAAATGCGCTGCTTACATTTATAGAAACAGATAAATCATCAGTAAATATTAATTATACGGCAATAGAAGCCTATCCTATAAGCATTGATTTGATTAATCAATTAAATTATATTGAATGCTTGAATGCAGAAAATTACCAATCTGTTTTTAATACAATTCATACATGTGAAACAGGAAAGCCAGTGATGCTGTCCAATAATTTCACTTTCAGCAAAATTATCAGAAAGCTGCAGGATGCAGTTTTTGAAACCAAATTCAACTTGATTTATTTTGATGCTTTTGGTCCGCGCGTGCAGCCAGAAATGTGGCGGGAAGATGTGTTTGCTAAACTTTATGCTGCGGTCGAACCAAATGGATGCTTAGTAACCTATTGTGCCAAAGGCGAAGTAAAACGCACATTAAAAAAAGTTGGTTTTACCGTTGAATCGCTGCAGGGCCCTCCCGGTAAACGTGAAATGGTGAGAGCTGTGAAAAATTAATTTCAATTTTTCTTTCTCCCTCCCTTTGAGAGGGTGGGAGAGGGCTGTTTTACCGGATTATTTTTTTCCTTTTTTCGCTCTGTACTGTGCATTAAGACCATCTAAAATTTCGCGGGTAATATCCAGGCTGTCGTTGGCTAATATTATAACTCCTCCAGGCCCATCAGTGTGGGTCAAAATATAATTGTAATTTGCTTTTTTGTTGTATTCTCTAACGTAATCAACTACCGTTTTACGAACTTCTTCATTGCTCTTTTGAATTTCATCAACTAAAGTTTGAAGCTGTGCTTCCATTTTATCCAATTCTCCTTTACGTTTCTTCAGATCTTCCTGAGCAGCTGCACTTTGGTTTTCGGATAATAATCCCTGACTGGCTTTTTGCTGAAGTTCAGAATAGTCCTGTTGAAATTTTTGTGCTTTTGCTTGATAAGCACCTTCAAGCCGCTGCTGTTTTACTTGAGCAGCAGCAGTTAAGTCTTTAACAAAATCATATTCCTTATTTAAAATATCGCTGTTAATATATACAATTT
>CAISYK010001210.1 GCA_903889605.1 uncultured Bacteroidota bacterium | reverse complement strand
TTATTTTTTCATAAAATATATTATGCTGATTGCTTTTTCATTTCAAACTCTAATCCCAAATAAAATGCTTTTAACGTTTTTTCCTTATAATAACCTGTTACAACACTATTAACAGCCTCTTCAATCTTTTTTGCAGTAAATGGAAAATCTTTCATCCGAGAAGCTCTGCCAAGCAGGAATATGTTGTAAAGAACAGAATCAATAGTTTCAGGAAAGTTTTCAATGTAAACAACTTCCTTACATTGACCGCTGAGATAATTTACAAATAAATTTACATCCGGATATTCAGCCATCTGCGCATTAACAGCGTATGGCTGCACTCTGTAATTACCAAAAATAACACTGCTTTTTTTATGAAGATATGGAAGGCATCTTTGTGTTTCCAATGGTTCCAAACCGATAAGAAAATCAACTCCAGCCTTGCCTATAAAACCTGTACAGTTTTCACCTAACCCGATTCCCGAAGTAACCACACCTCCGCGCTGCGAAAGTCCATGTATTTCACTTACACTTACAGGAATGTCTGAAAGCATTGCGGCTTCAATAATAATACTGCTGAGGTAGACAATACCTTGTCCGCCGACACCTGCAATTAATATTTTTTTATTCTTACTCATTCCTTTTATTTTGAAACACCTGATACTAAACTTATTCTCCCGCCGTTTCCCATCGAATTGCATTATTCGGACAAACATCAATACATAAGCCGCAAAGGTTACAGCGACTCATATCAATCTGCACCTTGCCGTTAACTTTTACCATTGCCGGACATCCGAAATTATCAATGCAGTGATTGCATTTGTAACATGATTGATACAGATTATACTTCTCACTTTCTGATTTAATATTCTCAGCATTAATAATAGTTTCATTTCTAAGTGCAGGAAAAGCTTTAGAATTCAAACGTTCCAATGCTTTTTCGCCCTCATATTCGAATTGATAGCCTTCTAAAAATTTCCGAATTCCAACAGCGGCTTTTTTACCTGATGCAATTGCACCAATAACACTAATATTATTACCTGAACTAATATCTCCGGCTAAAAAAACATTTTTGTAACCTGAAAAACTTTTTTCGCTTTTAACTCTTAAGTTTTCGTCTGCAACGAGATTTTCAATAGTCAATTTGTCGGAAGTTTGCCCTATTGCAGTAATGATATAATCACATTGCAGATCCTGAAGTGTTTTTTTGGTTTCGAATGAATTAAGAGAAACACTAATTTTTTCTCCAATCATCGAGCAGGTTTCCACATAACTGCCGTATATAAATTTAATATTCTCTGCTGCGGCATGCTTCACCTCTTCAGCAAATGCAGGCATGTTGGTTTCCAATTCAATACAAGAAATAATAATTTCATTTTTTGAATTTAATATTTTTGCAGATCTGGCGGCATCGATGGCACTATTTCCGCCTCCGATAATAAGTATTACCGAGTCATGCTTAATAATATTTTCCTGCCTGTTAAAGGATTTTAAAAAGCTGAATGCATCAATTCTTTTCCCGGCAGGAACATTTTTTTCAATAATATCCAGCGTTTTCATTTTATTCAATCCAACAGCAAGAATAACAGCGTCAAACTCATTCGTCAGTTTTTCCAGTGAAAAGTTTATTCCAAGAGAAGTATTGAAATTAAATGTAACTCCCATTTTCTCCAACTGCATTACCTCATAATCAAAACCAGATTTATCCATCCTGAAAGATGGTATGGCAAATGAAACCATACCGCCAGCTTTAGTTTCCTTTTCAAAAATAAAAACATCGTAACCTATCTGAACTAAATCATAAGCAGCGCTAAGTCCGGCAGGACCTGCTCCAACAATTGCAACTGTTTTATTTTTTCTTGCGGCTTCCTTTGCCCTTTTTATTGGTAAAGAAAAGTCATTAAAATTTTCATCAATAGAAGAAACAAATCGTTTCAAATTCTTGATGGGCACGATATTTTTTTCATTCGAAAAGAGTTCACAGGGGCGATGACAGATGTCTCCGCAGGTTCTGGCGAAAAGCATTTTATCCCTAACCATCTCAACAGCTGATTTGTAATCTCCTTCGAGGATTGAGTTAAAGAAACCATGATTACAAATGTTAGCAGGGCAAAGCTGTTCTTCTCCAGCTATAGAGACCTCGGCTGTTAATTTTGCTTTTGCACGTGATAAATTATTTTTTGGTAAATGACACCTCGAGCAGGCAAGAGAATGGTCTTCATGATTAGAGCAGGAATTGCACCGGGTTGGGTCAATTACAATGCGCATTTTTTTATCAATCTTTTCTTTAAAATCAGGAAGAAAAATACAAGGAGCTTTTGAAACAAGCACCGATACTCCCTGATGCGCTAAAGCTTTATTCACCTTTTCAAAGCTGTCGCGGACGACAAAAGGATTGATTGTTTCCACCACTTCCACGCCTATGCCCTTTAATAATTGAATTAAATCAATCTGTTGGTATTTATCTGTGCGAGAGGCTCCGGGATGGGGCTGATGCCCTGTCATTCCGGTAGTGCGGTTATCAAAAATGATTACAAGTATATTTGCCTTGGTATAAACAGCATTGACAAGAGAAGAAAGGCCGCTGTGAAAAAATGTACCATCTCCCAAAAGGGCGACAACTTTTTTACTTTTCTCTGAGTCGTTAAAAGATTCGTATAAGCCTTGTGCCATGGAAATACTCATTCCCATGTGATTGATGGTGTCAATCATTTTTAATGGAGGCAAAGCGCCTAATCCAAGACAGCCAATGTCCCCGCACATTATTAATTCACTTTGTTCGCGCGGAACAGCAAGTTTCAACAAATAATATGTGGCTCTGTGAGGACAGCCAGCGCATAGAGTCGGAGGCCGAGGCGGCAATTTCTCAAGAAACTTCTCTGAATTATCGAGAGGAATATTTTTACTTTTGTCGAAACTTTTTCCCGAAAAATCCTCAATAACTTTAGTTATAAGGTCGATAGAAAACTCTCCGGCAGCTGTAAGGTCTGAAAAGCCTTTTCCGCAGATGTTTATTTTTATGTTATTCTTCTGGGCAATATTCCGAACTGCAGTTTCCACAAATGCATCCAGTTCTTCAAGGATAAGTATTTTTTTAAAACCTTTTTTCAGAAAACTAAGAACTTCTTTTTCAGGAAACGGATGTATCAAGCCCAGCTCAAGCAGGTTAACCTTTTTTAAGAAATTATTCTGACTTAATATTTCCAAGGCATAAGCAGTCGAAACCCCGCTGCATATTATTCCAAGTTTAGACTTGCTTTCATTAAGAATTATTCTGCTGTTTTGCTCTAAAAGCGAAAGAACATTTTCCGATTTTAATTTATCCAGCAAACGGATATGCGCAGAAGCTGTACGTGCCGGAATGTTTATGTGTTCAGGCAAACGGTCAAACTGAGCAGTATAGTTTTTATTTTGTATTTCTCCGTAGGCAGCAATTCCGCGCGTGTGAGAAACACGGGTGGTGGTGCGGACAATAACAGGTAATTTTATTTTTCCGGAAAGTTCAAATGCCTGCTTGACCATAATAAGCGTATCAGCGGGAGTTGCAGGGTTAAATACCGGAACAGATGCCATTGGCCCCCAATATCTCGAATCCTGCTCATTTGAGCTGGAATGACATCCGGGATCATCACATACAACAATTACCAATGGTGCTCCAATGGTTTGGTAAGTGATCGACATGAGTGCATCGCTGGCAACATTCATCCCAACGTTTTTCATAACACATAACGCACTCTTATTGCCTATAGAATAAGCAATTGCTTTCTCTAAGGCAATTTTTTCATTTACACTGTATTCGAAGTATATCCTATGCTTTGTTTGTTCAGAAAAATTTTCCTGATTTTCTTTTACTGCCTGAAACTCATTAACATATTTGAACACCTCTGATATTTCTGTTGAAGGAGTTCCCGGATAAGAGAACACTCCGCAAACGCCGGATTCTATTGCTCCGCGTGCAGCAGCAACATTTCCCATCACGCAGACTTTTTTTGGTTCGCCGTAAGTGGTCAGTATTTCAATAGTCTGCTTTAACATTGTTTTGGGGTTGTCATATTATTGATATGTGTTTGTCAACCTTATGCTGAAGTGTATTAATACAATATTCAGCATTTACTATCTTCAACAGTTCATATTTGATTATGAAATCAATGTCGTTTAGAAAAAGATTAATAAGAAAATTTTCTTAATAAGACGACATTGATTCCAAATAATCAAATACTATTTTATTTTTTCAAAAGCTCTTCTTCAGCGTATGCAGCAACTTGAGGAACTGCAATCTCATTTTTTCCGGAGAATTTTTTTACATAATAAGAATTTTTTAGTTTCTTCATAAATGCATTCATGTAGTTTAATTGCTTTTCCGGAGAGCTTTTCTCTAATAACTTATGAAATTTAAGCGTTTGTAAAACAAAGACTTCAATTTTGGATTGAATAATCTGAGGGAAAAGATTACCGTCTGTTTCCACAGACAAGAAAGGCAGATTTTCCATTTCCTGATTAGTCAATAATAAAGCATTGTTTGAAGCAATTGCTTTTTCACGAATATTCATATTCACATTCAGAATGGATTCTGCAACACGTGAAGGCATGCATCCGAATGGCCCTAGTGAAATAACTCCCGAAGCATGATTCATGATGTCTGCCATTGCACTTCCTACAGTTAGAATTGTTTCCCCTTCAAGTTCAGGTGATACCAATCTTTTAGCGTGCTCAATTACATTTTCAATATCAAGCAGTTCGCATTCATAAAAACCTGATTTAGCAAGCGTTCTCTTAATCTTAACCTCTATATTTCTTTGAACTATCTCTCTTGCCTTAAACTTCATTTTTTCACTAAAAGAGCCCAAATTATTCTTGTACAAATTTTTCATCTGGTAGTTAGCATAGTACAAGTACTCTCCTATCGGGGCAGTTTTAATAACAATTTTATGCTCTAATAATTTTTCTAACAATTCACGGCGGGAAAAATCATCATTTCTAACATATATTTCACCAACTAAAGCCACCTTAACAGCCTTTTCGAAAGGCGTCGATTGTTCAATTGTATTTAATTCCCTTGCAAATATTTCCAGTTGTTTATACACTGCATCAGTAGAACCATCTTCAATCTTTCCGATAATTTCTTTCCAGCCTTTCTCAAAAAGAGTATTAGCAGCATCCTTGTTTACTGCTAATGCCTGAATTGCAAAATAAATATTCTGCATCACATCAGCAACTGTTAAAGCCATCCACCCGCGCATTACAAACTTTTTACCTAAACCGCTGTATGAATCAACATCGGTAAGAGTGAATAATCCGTAGTTTCTGAGTTTTTTCCGCTTTATCAGATCATTGATGTACACAATGTACTGTCCCTGCCTGCAAGGGCCGCATGACGTTGACATGAACAGAAGTGTTATTTCATCTTTGCCGGCATTTTCACTCTCATGGTTGAACATCGCTCCGGCACAAAGAGTAAGCGGAATACATTCTTTTGAAGTTGTCAATCCGCGGCCTGTTTTTAAAGTGTCGAAAGTAGCGACAGGCAATGCCCTCGCATTAACACCATCATACCTGGCGGCCGCGGCAAAAGCATCTGTTGCCAACCGGCCCATATTCGGAATTAAAAGTGTTACATTTTTGTCTCTTATTGAAACCTTGTTCCCATCAGAATCAATAATTACATCGCCTTTTATTTCTAATTGCCTAAAGTCATCAACAGGCTCCAGCATCAGATTTTTCTTTGAAAGCTCGCGAAACCTGTTAATTATATCTATAGCAGCCTCAATACGGGTATTAAGTCCTGCATCAGCCGAGTGACTGTCTAACTCAAGAGTTAGCGAAGGTTTATTACCCATGATAGTTCTGAAATATGGAATAACAAAAGAATCAGGACCGCAGCTGAAATTTGTAATGAATGTTCCAAAAAGCTGAGGATGCGCTTTAACAAATCTTGCTGAACGCAGAATTTGATTCCCTGAACCCCAATACATATTCTCATAACTTTCCAATTGATCGCTTGGAATAAAATCGTGAGGAATAATAGTTATGTCGCGCGATGAAAATTTTTGCGGAATGCCTACGTTAGCTTCTTTGGCAAAAGCATTATATGACCTTCCGAACAACACCATTGCTATCTGGTTTGGATTTTTCTCAAGTGTGACCAGTGCTTCTTTACCAAGCGTGCGGAAATCGTCCTGCATCTGAGTATATTGTCCTAAAGCATATTTAAAAGAAGAAGAAGCCAATGATTTATCTTTTCCTAATCCTGCAGCTATTTCAATAAAACTATCTTCAGAACCTGCATATCCTTTCGAGAAATCAAATACCGGTGAAAGTATTTTGATGTTTCCGATTGACTCCTTAAATGTTGACTTTAAATAATATGCTTCTGATTGAAGAAGCACACATGTTTTGTTAATTGAGTCCTTTTTCGGATCATGAACTTCTTTTATATGCGGCAGAAAAATATAATCAGGCTTTTGATCAATAAGATTCTGGAAAAAACCATGTGCCAGTTCAACAGGGTAGCAAAAAGAGGCCTGCTGTTTATCAATTCCGCTTTTTACTGGGTCTTCACCAAGAATAACTTTGAATCCCAATTTTGAAAAGAAATTATAATAAAGAGGATATAGAGTGTTTACCAAAAACGATTTTGGAATTCCAATTGTCGGAGCATTGTCCGGCAAAAAGAAAATTGGAGCATACTTTTCAAATACCAACTGCTGCCTTACAAGAACCAAATTAGTTGATTTCTCTTTTGCCTTGGTTTTTTTGTACTCATAATATTTATTACAAGCTCCCCCAAACGGAATTTTCTTTCCATCAAGAACTATCAAAGAAATAGTGCATTTGCGGTCGCATCCTTCAGGCATACCAATACAAACGAATGGCTTACCTTGGTCCACTTTACGGCCAATCAATTCATCAAGATCAAATAACTTTTCCTCCAAAAAGTTCAGTTCGAGTCTTTCTTTAATTTCCAAAGCTACACCGAAGGCACCCATCAATCCAGGTTCAGGAGGAACAATGATATGTTTGCCTGTTAAAGCTGCCATTGCAACAGGAACAGCTTTGTTGTAACAAACGCCGCCCTGCATAAATATCTTATTACCCATCGGCCTATTTCCTTTTACACGATTGGTAAAATTGAGGCAAATCGAATAAACAAGTCCTGCAATAATATCTTCTTTGCCCATGCCTTCATGCAGTGCGTTCTTAATATCGCTGCTGATAAAAGCGGAACATTGGTCATTAAAATCAGGCGGATTGGTTGCCAGCAAAGCAATGTCGCCAATTTCTTTGTAATCAATCCCAAGAGATTCTTTTGCTGCCTCTTCTAAAAATGATCCAGTACCGGCCGAACATGCCTCATTCATGGCATAATCTGATGGAATACCTGCTGTAATAAAGGTATATTTGGCATCCTGCCCGCCGATTTCAAAAATAGTATCTACGTCTTTATCAAAATATATCGTTGCATTTGCATGAGCAATAATTTCATTGACAATACCTTTTGTATCAGCATGCAATCCTGCAATATGTCTGCCAGAGCCTGTTACACCAAGTCCAACAATTTTTACAGGTACATTAATCTGCTTCTGTATGCTCAGATAACATTCTTTGGATGCCTGAATAGGATCGCCGTTTGTACGTGTGTATTCCGATGCAAGAATTGCTTTATCGGATTTACGCATCAATATAGCTTTTGTAGTAGTGGAACCAACGTCAAGACCAAGTATGCATAGGTCATTTTCTGCCAGAGTGCCTTTATGAAATTCTTTGAATTCAACCATATGAACAAAGTCCTTCATCGGCTTGTGAAAAGTAAAAGAAATAAATTCCTTTCTGAATAAAGCTTTGAGGTCGATAGCAGGAAAATTGTTATTTGCTGAATAAATTGCAGCTCCCAGTGCCTCAAAATAGGAGGCTTCATTAGGCACTACCAGCTTATTAAAATGTTTGCGGAGTGTTTTTAAAATTACTTCATTACGTGCTACTCCTCCAATAATTACAGCATTATCAGCCGATATGTGAGAGGTTAACTCAATAATTTTATTTGCCATCATGTTGCCTAGGCCTGCAACAACGTCTTGTTTGGCAACCCCTTTGTTTAGTGCATGCGTACAATCTGATTTACAAAAAACAGAACAACGGCCTGAAATATTATATGCCTCACCATTTGTTCCTATTGCAATAGCTTCTTCAACAGGCAGATTCATCCTTTTTATCTGCTGCAGGAAGAACTCTCCAGTTCCTGAGGCACACTTATTACCTGTCATACATTTTGATATCTTCCTCTTTTTATCAAGAAGATATACAATAAAATTTTCGCCGCCTGCGCTGATGATAACATCGGTGTCAATTTTCAAATATTCAACAGCCAATTCAACAGCTTCGGGTTCAGCGATAGAAGTGATATTAAGAAGTTTTCTGAATTTACGACCTGTTACTACAACATTTTCAGGTATTTCACCACCGAAAATATCCTCCACCAATTGTTTTGGGTTGCCATAATGGGCTTCTGATTTATATGAAATAACCTCAATTTTATTTCCGCTTTTCTGCACTTCAGCAATTGAAATTGAAGATGCTCCGATGCAAACTCCAAGGTGACGGGTAACACGTGTTTTTGAATCCATACTATTTTTTTGTCTTTTTTTATTAAACCT
>CAISYK010001209.1 GCA_903889605.1 uncultured Bacteroidota bacterium | reverse complement strand
CATCGACTTCCCAGGTGGCAGGAAATCCCAACAGTTGTTGGTAGTGCTCGGTTAGTTTTTGCATATTTGAGGTCGGGATTGAAATACAGCAGTCTACGATTTTATCCCCTCATTCCACTAAATTATGCGAAGGGCCAAAAAAAATATAAATTAGTAAAATCTACAATTAATAAGATTGGAAATTCTAAAAAGGGAGATCTATATCTATTTGTTGTAGGAATAAACTCATACAAAAAAGAACGAAACCTTAATTATTGTAAAGCTGAAGCTACTGAGTTTATAAATATATTTCATAAATTTAATGATATAAAAAAGAAAAATATATATGCGCTTTTTGATGATAATGCAACAAAAAATAATATTATACTGCATTTTGAAGAGTTTCAAAAAATTCTAAATACAGATGATCGCTTAATAATTTATATTGCAGGTCATGGGTATAATACATCATACTCGAATTTTTTTATTCCATATGATGGCGATAAGGGAAATTATGCATCTTGTATAACAAATAACTTTATCGCTAAATCAGTTATGGAACTGCATTCGGATTCTATTCTTTTGTTTTTTGACCTTAATTATTCAAAAATTGAGTTTAATAATTATAAAGACAAGGAAAATATAACATTCTTTAAAAATCTTAGAAATGAAGTGGCTCATAATAGAGGCATGAGTTCTCTTTATGATGAGTTTATTTCCTTTTTCTCAAAGCGCAGTCAGAGTAGAATAAAAGAATCATTTTGTTTCCAAAAAGAAGAAAGCTGCTTATCCGATGAGTTTCTAGTTAACTGGAACTGGGATTATGATAAAAAACTAACAGAGCTTTTGCATGAGAAATATATCGATTTATTAAAGCTCATAAATGAGAAGAAGACGGAAAGCGTTTTGCTTGCGCTTAATAATATTCTTAAAAATAATGATTTGGATTTGCATGGTCGAGTCGAGACATTATTGTATAAACTTAATGAAATAAATACAAAAAATGTTAGGGCTGCCTCAATTATAGAAGAAAAAAAATCAATTGATAAGATTACATGTGAAGTGATTGAGCGGATAAATCAGAATGGGTTTTATTTAATTAAAACACCAAAAGACAAATATAGTGGCAACAATTCTAAACAAAAAATAAAAGTTCTATTCACTTCAGCTAATCCTAGAGATGAAAACTTCTTAAGACTAAATCAAGAGGGGATGTATATTGAGTATGAACTAATGAAAGCAAAGTATAGAGATAATTTTGAGTTTATAAGAATAAAGGCATTAGATATCACTGAGCTTCAGGATGCACTCTTAAATAACCCACCACAGTTTTTGCATTTTTCTGGACATGGTAATTGTGATGGAATAGCTTTATTGGATGTGCATGATAAGGTAAAGCTTTTAAAAACAAAGCCATTAGCTGAGTTGTTAAAACTTTTTTCAGATGATATCGGTTGTGTGTTTTTAAACTCATGCCATTCTGTCGTGCAATCATTAGAAATAAGTAAATATGTAAAAAAAGTTGTCTGTATGAGTAAAGAAGTTCCTGATGATGTTGCTATTCATTTTGCGTCAGCTTTTTATAAAAGTATTGGATCTGGAAAAGATATTGATTTTTCATTTGAATTCGCAAAAAATTCAATAGACTTAAATGATATTAAAGGAAGTGATATACCTGTTTTGTTGCCTCACAACTAATAAGTATTAATAAAAGGATTTTGGGGATTGTTGAATGGTATTAAATGTATCAGAATCTATATCAAAAAGTATTAAGTATTGAGGATTTATATTTCTTCATGAATAGCATTATTTCAAGGTCACGTGGTTTAATCTCTAAGGGTAAATTCCCCGAAGCTCTGCTTCGTAAAAAAAAATAAATTGAGCGATTACATACACAAAAGTCACAATGTATCTGTTCTATTGTACCATTTTGTCTGCCCATCAAAATATCGGCGCGTAATATTTT
>CAISYK010001208.1 GCA_903889605.1 uncultured Bacteroidota bacterium | reverse complement strand
GGAAATCCTTTTGCCCTTGCAAAAGATTGAAGCCCTTCGACTTCGCTCAGGATAAACTCCAAGCCCGCCCCTTTCCTTTTTATGAAAGGGAAACGCCCGAATATTTTTTATTAATTAAAGCCTTAATTACGCTGCAATTTAATAGTTGATAATGAAATTGAATTAGATTGCCATGTGAAAAATTACCTGTTGGATTTTATTTACCAAATCCTCACCCTAACATCGCTGGCGCGGTACATTGCGTCTTCGTTTTTAATATTAAACGCGCTGTAAAAATCATCAATATCAGAAAGCGGCCCGTTAATTCGAAACTCAGCAGGGGAGTGTACGTCACTCATAATTTGTTTTGCAAGTGATGCATCGGTGCGGTTCACCATCCATGCGTAAGCATAAGATAAGAAATATCGCTGAGCAGAGTTATAACCATTGAATAGTTCTGTTGACTGTCCTTGTTTTGTTTTTTTGAATGCTTCGAAGCCCATTATAACCCCGCCAAGGTCTGCAATATTTTCGCCTTGTGAATTTTCCCCTTTTACATGCACACTGTCAAGCACAATATAATTGTTGTACTGCTGAACAATTACTTTTGTTTTAGCAACAAATTTTTCACGGTCTTCTTTAGTCCACCAATCTTTTAAATTTCCGTTTTCATCATACAAACTTCCCTGGTCATCAAAACCATGAGTTATTTCATGACCAAAAGTAGAGCCTCCTACAATGCCGTATAATACAGCATCATCAGGCATACGGCCTTCAAATCCAGGTACTATTATGTTGCATGCAGGAACTACAATTTCATTGTTTGTAGGACTATAATATGCATTATATGTTTGAGGGAACATTTCCCATTCGTTTCTGTCAACAGGTTTTCCGTATTTATTGATCATGAAATTATATTTCCATTTACTAACATTGATATTATTTTGAACATAACTGCTGCGGTCAATTTCCAGGTTAGACATATCTTTCCATTTATCCGGATAACCAACTTTCATGTTAATTTTATTCAATTTGCTCAATGCTTTTTGTTTGGTAATATCTGTCATCCAATCCAGTGCTTTAATGTGTTCAGCATATACATCGCGGATATTATTTCCTATTTCAAGCAATTTTTCTTTAGTCCCTTTTGGCAGGTATTCATCAACATAAACTTGTCCTATCAGCTCACCGAGCGACCCATCTGTGCTTTCAATGATTTTTTTCAAACGAGGTTTTTGGTCTTTAATGCCGTCAAGTACAGTAGAATAAAAATAAAAATGCTCGTTTTCAATTTTTTTGTTTAAACAATCCGCATAAGTATTAAGTAATGACCATTTCAAATATAATTTCCAATCTGCGATATTAATTTTGTTTAAATTAGTTTCAAGGGCAGTGAAAAATTCAGGCTGTCCTACAATAACTGTATCGGCATTTTTTAAGCCTAAATGATTCATTATTTCAGGCCATTTGATAGAAGGTGTCAATTTGTTTACCTGGGCAATTGACATTTTATTGTAATTTTTGTACGGATCACGCAAAGCTTCCATTTTACGGCAGCCTTTAGCAATAGCCGTTTCGAGTTTTAAAATACCCGCGCTGTTTGCGGAAGCGGCCTTATCGTCATTACCTAACAATAGGAACATTGATTTAATATGTTTCGCATACTCGGCACGAACATTTACCGTACGCGAATCAGTATTAAAATAATAATCTCGCTCGGGTAAACCTAATGAACATTGAGTAAGATAAACGGCATTTTGGGAACTGTTTTTTTCGTCAGGCCCAATGCCGAACCCAAAAACGGATACCACTTCAATTGTCTGCAGGTGAGCCGACTCGGCAAGTAATTCAGGGATGTTTTTTACTGCATCTATTTTATTGAATTCTTCATTCAGTTTGGAAAAGCCTGCTTTTTCAATGTTTGCAGTATCCATTCCGCTGAAATAAAAATCGCCTATTTTTTGTTTGTTGCTTCCCTTTTGAGATTTGGTATCAGCAACTGATGATTCACATATTTTGCGGATTGATTCATTGATAGTGTCCTGTATTGTCCTGAAAATACCATTACTTTTTTCGGAGGAAGGAATAGGATTTTGTTTAAACCAAGTATTGTTTGCAAATAAAAAAAAGTTTTTACCTGGAGCAAATGATGAATCAATATGTTCTGTGACCGGATCAGTTATTTTAATTGAACTTTCTGGTTTTTTTGTTGAGCTATTGCATGCTAAAAGTAGAATTGCAGGTGCTGCGAGCAGGATTGCGGTTTTTTTCATTTTTATGTTTTTTGCCTGCCTATGAAATCTTCTCTCAATTGGAGTAAGGATGGGCGTGTATATATAATTTATTTACTTTGTTAATTTTTTAAACACATCTTCCAAACGCTGTTCTTCTTTATGAAGCGTAAGTACGGCCATCCCGTTTTTTACTGCATATTGAAAAATATTTGTTCGGATATCTTTTTCTGTCCGCACTTCAATCTGCCAAATGTTTCCTTTGGTATTTACAGCATCAAACACGCCTTCAATATCTTTTAATGAAACCAGCGTCGTTTCTTTATCAAACTCAACAGTAATGAATTGTATGTTGTTTGATTGTGAATTTTGTAAAACGGAGGTAATGTCATTTGCAACAATCTGTCCGTTATTAATAATAATTACCCGGTTGCATACTGCCTCTACTTCCTGCATTATATGAGTTGAAAGAAGTATAGTTTTTTGTTTTCCTATTTCAATAATAAGATTACGTATTTCCGATAACTGATTAGGGTCTAAACCTGTTGTAGGTTCATCTAATATTAATACCTTAGGGTCATGGATTAAGGCTTGTGCGAGTCCAACGCGCTGGCGGTAACCTTTTGAAAGAGCTCCTATTTTCTTTTTTTGTTCAACCTGCAAGCCAGTCATTTCAATCATTTCGGAAATACGCGGTTTCACATTTTTCATGTGATGCAGGCCTGCAATAAATTCAAGGTATTCTTTCACGTACATATCCGCATAAAGGGGATTGTGCTCCGGAAGATACCCAATGTTTTTTCTCACTTCCAAGCTTTCTTCAGCAACATCAAAACCGCAAACGGATGCTTTGCCGGATGTTTGCGGGATAAAACAGGTTAAAATTTTCATCATTGTGGATTTTCCTGCACCATTAGGGCCGAGGAAACCAACTATTTCACCTGTATTTACTTCAAACGATACATTATCTAATGCCCGTTGTTCAGCATACATTTTTGTTATATTGCTTGCTATTATTGACATTCCCTTCGAATTTCTAATTTTAACGAACTGTAAATCTGTTCTGAAAATTGTTTGCCTTATATTATGAATTATTAATTTTAAGGAACTTAAAATAAGTTTTTTTCATTCGCCTTAAATTCTAAATTCTAAATTCTAAATTCTAAATTCTAAATTCTAAATTCTAAATTCTAAATTCTTAATTCTTAATTCTTAATTCTTAATTCTTAATTCTTAATTCTTAATTCTTAATTCTTAATTCT
>CAISYK010001207.1 GCA_903889605.1 uncultured Bacteroidota bacterium | reverse complement strand
GTTTCATATTGCAACGCTTTGGACGGCAGGGGCAAATGTAGGCTAATTTCCCAATCAGGTGAAGGGATGGAATCTCCATCTCTCACTTGAAAAAAAATTATTTTCCCTGCCAAGGGTTGCATTTATAAGTTGAATTTACGTCGGTCGTAAAAAAAATTACCTATTAAAAAGTTTTTCTTCCTTCTCAAAAACGATATTTTTTCCCTGAGTACCTCTTAAACGCTGCCATTTACTTTGTGTTTCAACGATGGATTTGAAATTTTCCACTTTTGCTGAATCTGCATTTATTAAAGGGGTTACATCATCAATAGTCGAAAGTATATCAACAACAAAAGGTATATGTGTGATAGGTAATTCAAAATGGCGCTTTGTAAATCCCATCAGCAAAGCCGATTGAAATTGATCGGTTGCGACCGCAATTTTTGTAAATCCGCATTTCTTTGCCAAGCAATAGGAGTTGTATATGTTTTCGGTACTATGCTGAGCATTAGTTTCAATGAATATTTGATTCTTTTTAACGCCTAATTCTTCAGCATATAATGCCATAATTTTTGCTTCTATAAAAGGAGAATATACAGCTCCGCCAGAAAAAATTACATTTTTAGCAATGCCGTTTTTTATTAAATAACAAGCCCAAATAACACGCCCTTTCATTGTCATACTCCATTCTTTACCATTATATGGAACTCCGGGGACAATAATTACATCATAAGGTTCATTTTTCACAGCCCTTTCATACAGTTTGCTTGGGGCCGGCCTGAATAAAACACAGCCGCTGATTACCAGAGTAATTAGTGATAGAGAAAATTTTAAATTATTGGAAAGCATATATTTCCATTTTTAACCAAATCAAAAAACGTTAAAATGTATTTTTCGAAATATTATCAGCGCCTGTGCCTGGAATGAATATTTAAGTTTATCAACTAAATATATTAGCTGTTTACAGTGATGACGCGGATAAAATTGAATACGACATGAAAGTAATTTAATTAAGTTGTTTTCTAAAAAACATAGGTCAAAGTCCTTGACAAGTGAAGACAGACTGCGTCCTTGTTAGATTAAACCGATAAAAATTTGTGCCAAGGCGTCTTAATAATAAGACTTAAGATTAAGATGTACTTATTATTTTATGTCTTTCATTTTATGAGCCAGTATATTAAAGAAATTACCAAGAGGCTTCACAACCATCAACTTCAGCATAGGGTTTAAATCGGATTCAAATATTAATTGTCCAAGAGAATTGTTTTCGTCCTTTTTTGTAATAAATATAAACAATTGGAAAGCAAAAGGTACTTTGCCATTAGAGGAAATGATGATCTTTGTGAAATGAATTTTCTCGATTATTTTCATTCCAATTGTTGCCATCCCTTTAATATTAAATGAACATTCTTCGCTTGTTGCTGTCCATTCTGTAACCTGTGATGGCATTAATTTTTCAAAATTTTTAAAATCACTTAAATAGTTAAAAATATTTTCTGATGAATTGTTGATTTCAACTATTTCGCTTTCAATTTTTGTTAAAGCCATATTTTTTGTAGTTATAAAGTTTAAAGTTGGAAAGTTTGAAAGTTCAGAAAAAAAAGTTCAAGGTTGATGAGTTTAATGTTGCTTTGAAAAAAACGCGGCTATAAACTTTAAACTTTTAGACTTATTTCCGCCATTCAGCAGGATTTTCGCGCCAGTCTTTTAATGATTTTAAATTTTTTTCTGTAATATAATTTGATTTTAAAGCCTGTTTTATCAGCGTTTCATAATCACTTAATGCAATCAATTTACACTTTGCTTTTTTGAAATTATCATTGGCAGTTTTAAAGCCATAGGTAAAAATTGCAGCCATTCCTTTCACATCGCAGCCGGCTTCGCGTAATGCTTCAACCGCCTTTAAACTGCTTCCGCCTGTGGAAATTAGGTCTTCAATAACTACAACCGACTGTCCTTTTTCTACCACACCTTCAATCATGTTAGTTAGTCCGTGTTTCTTAGCTTCGGAGCGTATATAGACAAACGGCAGACCCAACTCCTGAGCTACCAATGCCCCTTGAGCAATCCCTCCGGTTGCTACCCCTGCAATAACATCTGGCTTGCCGAATTTTTCGTCAATTGCGCGTACAAATTCCTGCCTGATAAAAGTACGTATTTTAGGATATGAGAGCGTAATACGATTATCGCAGTAAATTGGTGAGTTCCATCCTGAGGCCCAAATAAAAGGTTTCTCAGGTTGTAATTTAATTGCTTTAATTTGCAGCAGGAATTCGGCTATTTTTAGTGCGGACTCTTCATTAAGTTTCATAAAGCAAAGATATTAAACTATTTAATCTTAAAGCATATTTAATAATAATAGAAATGATAAAAATATTTTCTTTTAACAAAACAATTTACTTAACTAACAGCCAGTCAAGCTTCAAGCCCAAAGAAGATGCTGTATTAGTTAATATTAAAAATGCAGACGGAATGTTTTTAGAGTACAATAAACTTGTAACTAAAAAAAATCTGAACGAAATATATTTTTTTAATGAAAACCTTCAGGATTTATTCAAGTATTTTTCCGCAATGTTCCGCATCATTGAGGCGGCAGGAGGATTGGTAAAAAACGTAAAAGGTGAGTATTTATTTATTTTCCGCAACGGCAAATGGGATCTGCCTAAGGGTAAAATTGAAAAAGGAGAAGGCATCAAAACGGCAGCTATCCGAGAAGTAGAGGAAGAGTGCGGTGTGAGCGGATTATCAATTATAAGGGAACTATCGACAGAGTATCATACATACTTTATTAATGAAAGAGCCATTTTAAAACGCACATATTGGTTTGAAATGCGCTGCGATGACACTTCAGATTTAGTTCCGCAAATTGAGGAAGGAATAACAAATGCAGTATGGATATCATCAAAAAACTTAAACGAGGTTTTACATAATACTTTCGAATCTATTAAAGAAGTTTTGAGAAGTGATAAGTGAAGACATTTATGACATAAGCCCCAGCAAGGCTATTGAATGAAGGAAGAATCCGGCCTCTTTGGCATTTGTTATGTTTGTGCTTTGTATTCCTGTTTTTCTGAAATAAGAGGGGTTAATGATTCTTTTTATCACCTATATCATGCCTTTTCTTTTTCGGCTTAGTTATATCATATAAAACTCGGTCAATATCTCCGTCCGGACTTTCGGCCGGCGCCTGAACAAATTTACCTTCAGGATCAATTAAAAAGTAAGAAGGCAGAGATCTTATTTCATAATTATTTTTCAAGAGTATCCCGCTGTTATCATAAAGTAAAAACCAATCATATTTCGGATTTTTCAAACAGAAATCTTTAAAATCGGTGTTTGTTTTATCCAGTGAAATACTGACAAATTCAATTCGGGTACCGTATTCTTTTTTTAGCGAAGGAAGCACTTTCATCTGCTGCAGACACATAGTGCAGGCTGCATCAAAAAACATCACGTAAACGTACTTTTTTGAACGCAGCTCATCCAAACTATGCGTAAGCCCTTTTTTATCGGGCAATTCAAAAAATGCAGCCGAAGCACCGGTCTTTAATTTTGAAAATGAATTAAGCATGTTTTGTGCTATGCGCTGATGTTCAGCAATTTTGCTTTCAGTAATTATTTGCTGCAGCATAGCTGTAATGCTGCCTCGTTTAAAAGTTCCGTCATAATAGCTTTCATATAATCCCTTTATTAAAACTAATTCGCGAATGGTGTCATTCTGCATAAATTCTTCAGTTTTTAAAGCCATCACAGCTCCGCTGAAGCTGCCGCGGTCGTTTATTTGAAAAATAATTTCCGAGCCATGTTTTGATAAGGCAATTTTCTGAAGTTTTTGTTTATAAAAAGCATTGAAAAAATTAATGTATTCAGGATGGTTGTATAAAATCGGTTTCCTATCGAGGTAACCGGCGAATAATTTTTTTTCGCTTATTTTGGTTTTTTCTTCAAGAGCGGCAATAGTATATGTAAGATAGGCATCAAAATAATTGTTCTTTACTGAAGAATAAAAAGTATGCATAGCTAATTTAAATGAGTCAATTTTGGGCTGAGGGTTGCGGCTTACAAATGAACGGTATTCAACAGCTAAAAAATTATCAAAACGTTTATCATAATCCATAGTAAGCGCATTGATTTCAGTTTTGCTTTTCAACTTGATAGATATCTTTACATCATGCTCTAAATTTGGATTTTGATAGGTTGTTGAATCCGGAGGCATTATTATCACATCATACGCTGAATTGGGTTCAATATTCATGGATGCAATGCTTTTTTCAATCTTTAATGTGACATATTGAATTTCTTTACTGTTAAATTCCAGTACAAAATTTCCAGCCGAATCTATTGCAGAAAAAGTAAGTTGTTTTTCAGTATTTGAGATATAATCATTACGAACCCATACACCAATCTCCTGATTATCGTATGTTTTGGCAGTACCTTTTATTGTCACATTTTGAGCCTGACTCAATATGTGAAATAAAATAAAATAAATAAATAAAATAAATTTATTGTTCATAAAGAGGAACCATTCATTTTTTGTGTACCTGATAAATTTATACTCGTTTATGCACGATCTTTTATACGGTATTTTTCCTCTAACAATATTTGGAAACATTTTGACGGATGCAGTGATTGAAGCTTCAAACCTCCTGTAATTATTGAGAATTGATTCTTTACCCCTAACAGGGTTTGAAACCCTGTCAGGGGGGAATTAAATTTCAAATCGATGCCTGTCAGGAATATTCATTATTGTTTACTTACCCCTAACAGGGTTTAAAACCCTGTCAGGGGGCTTAAAATTTCAAGTCAACGCCTTCCGGAACAAAAGGAGAAGCATTTCCGCCAAATCTCACAATATCACGCACAATTGTAGAATTTATTGCGGAAAGTTCGGAAACAGGTAAAATAAAAACAGTTTCTATTTCCGGAGCCATTACTTTATTGTTTTGCGCGATGGCTTTTTCAAATTCAAAATCGGCAGAAGTTCTAAGTCCACGCAAAATATAAGCGGCATCCATTTTTTTACAGAAATCAATAGTAAGGCCGGAGTATGTTTCTATGCGGACTTTAGGTTCATTTTTAAATACATGCCTGATCCACTTTTCCCTTAGCTCAAGGGGGAAATAATTTTGTTTATTGCTGTTTTTTCCAATAGCAATAATTACTTCGTCAAATAATGGTAATGCTCGGAGTAAAATATTTTCGTGCCCTTTGGTAATCGGGTCAAATGACCCGGGAAATATGGCAATACGTTTATTCATGATAATATGATTGGGTTTATGAATTGATTACGAATATACGGAAATTTATTTTTGATATAAATTCCGGATCAACCTTTTAAGGGCGGTTCGGCAAAAAAATTACCGCAAAGGCACAAAGACCACAAATACCGTTAAGGTTTATATGCTGTTCTTGGGCTGACTGGTATGGCTGCTTCATTCACTGAGCTGCGTTAGGGATTGCAGCGAAAATCCTTTTTGTTCGTTCCTCACAAAAAGATTGAAGCGGAAAGCCCGCCCATTT
>CAISYK010001206.1 GCA_903889605.1 uncultured Bacteroidota bacterium | reverse complement strand
ATCTTCGATTCATCATCAGCAGCCCTCCAGAGGCCGAGAGGTCCCTTCTGTGGGGTCTGGCTCCCTTCAAGGTGAGGAGGGTTTAGGGTTTAGGGTTTAGGGTTTAAAGGGCCTAAACCCGTAAGGCGAGGAGGAGCTTCACATTTGGGGATAATTGTATCACTAAAATTTGCATTCATTTCATATTTACCAGCAACATAAATATTTCCGATTGAATCAGTTGTAATTCCATAGCCATAGTCATAAGCGGAGTTTCCTTCCCGCTTGGCCCATTCAAAATTCTGCGACTGAAGTCTGATAAATATTATATTGAATAACATTAATAAGTATACTTTCTTCATACTAATTTTTTTAAGAAAATTATGTTTGCACAAAGATAAATTGGCATATTCAGTTCATTTTTGATTTTCGTCAGTATGGCTTATTAGATAGCCGAAACTTATTATATTATTGCTGGGAAGATAATGTATATATTTCTCAGAATAATTTGAATGAGTGTGATGATATATGATAAAGTGATATTTTATTTTATCAGTGCCGGTTTGTGAACCACGATTTTATTTTTTCGTCTATAAGAAATATCGAATGAACGAAAACAGAAATATTTCGAATTAGGTATGAGTAGTTTTGACTGAGAAATACTCATAAAAAGATAAATATAATGGATGATATTTTAGATATTAAAATCGGGGGAGATCAGGTTCTTCAAGATTTTATTTCGGAATCTCCAAAATTAAAAATGGAGTCAGAAAAAAAAATAAACTTGTTTTTGAAACATGCAGTAACTGCCGATAAAAATAATCAATTATCAGCTGATATAAAGATTGTGTCTGCTTCAAATCATAATAATGAAGAGTTATTTCAAGAGAGAGGTGAATATCGTGCCAATGAAATTGCCGGAGTCTATTTTCAAGGTATACAGTATTTTGATTTAAAAAATGTATATTTTATTAATAATACCGGAATCGCAAATTTGATCGATATTTTAAAGTCTTTATTGAAGCAGGGTGTAATAATTAAATTCGTTAATGTCAGAGAAAAAATAAAGGACAAATTTAAAACAATGGGATTGGATAATATCTTTAACTGCGCCTAAATTCAGAGAATTATGAAACAATTTTACTTTCATAAGTTTGATGATCGAAAACCATATTCAGCAATTCCTGATAATAAATATAGAACTTTACTATTTCAATTTGCCGGGATAATAACAATTGCTTTAGGTATTTCATATTTGGGTTGGAGATGGCAGTTTTCGCTGAATCCTGATGCTTTATGGTTTGCCGTACCTTTGGTTTTAGCAGAATCATTGAGCTTTTTCAGCACAGTTATGGTTGTTATAAATTTTTGGTCCAATAAAGATGCTGAGAAATCACCTCCTGTTCATTATCTTTCAGAAATCGAAGACCTCCAGGAAAGGGCTGACAGGCCTGTAAAAATTGATGTTTTCATTGCAACATATAATGAAGATGTTGAATTGGTACGTCAAAGTATTATAGATGCAAAAAATATTAAATATCCATTTCCGGATGTTGAAATTAAAATTTTTGTTTTGGATGATGGAAGGAGAGATGGAAGAAATCCTTTAAAAGAAAATATGAAAATTGCTGCAGAGGAAGAAGGTGTTCATTACATGATTAGGGAGCATAACGAGGGCTACAAAGCAGGAAATCTAAAAAATGCTTTGGAACATACCAAAGGTGACTTATTCGCAATTTTGGATGCTGATACCCGCCCATTTCCTGAGTTCCTTATTCATACTTCAGGATATTTCAGAAAAGCTAAAGTAGCTTGGGTACAGACTCCGCAATGGTTTTATGATATCACTGAAGCTCAAAAATTAAGCAGCATTTTAAATTCAAAGCTTAAAATAAAAAATAGTTATTTGACACGGATTGTTGATATCGTTTTTGGTAAAATAAAAATTAATGAAGATATTTTTGGAAATGATCCTCGTCTTTTTTATGATGTAATATTAAGAAAACGAAATTTTTATAATGCCGCTTTTTGCTGCGGAGCAGGCTCATTGCACAGAAGGGAAGCTGTTATGAGCCTTGCAGTTAAAGATTTTGCTGAAGGAATAAAGAAATTAGAAAAGGATTTAGTAAAAAAAAACACAAACAGCATCGAAATAAACGGTAAAAAAAATGTCCTTTTGATGAAACAAGAAATCGTACCGTTTAAGTTCCACGCTTCAGAAGATATATATACCTCTATTATGCTTCATGCTGACAAGGTAAATAAATGGGAAAGCATTCAGCATCCGGATATCGAATGTAAAATGCTTTCAACACAGGATCTTGATAGTTGGATAAAACAGCATCATCGTTATGCTGCAGGGTCTTTGGACATAGCCTTTAGGGATAATCCGCTTTTTAAAAAGGGACTTACCCTTGGGCAAAAAATTTGCTATTTCAATACTATATGGTCTTATTTTGCACCATTATGGATATTGATATTTTTACTGCGCCCAATTGTTTATTTTTTTACACTCGCTCTCCCTGTGAAGGCTTACAGTTTTGATTTTTTTAAATACTTTCTCCCTTTTCAAATCATGAATACCATTACGATAACATTAGGCAGCTGGGGCATTTCTACCAAAAGAGGGGATCAATATTATATCTCTAGTTTTTGGTTTATGCTGATGGCGCTGTTTTCTGTAATAAAAGGGAAGGAAGTAAAATTTAATGTTACTCCTAAAGGCAAACATTTTGCCAATAATACTCAGCACATTTTGCCTCATATAGTTATTATTTCATTAACATTATTGGGTGTAGTATATAACAGCATTTTGCTTTTAATGGGCTATCATCCCTCAGCTTCTGGTTTTTTTGCGAATTCTTTCTGGTGCATATTTAATGTTTTTGCTTTGAGTATTATGATACGCGCCGCATTGTGGAAACCTTTAGAAACAGATTAATATTTTAACAATACTTAAAGCAAAAATTAATGCGGAAAATTTTTTCAGGTTTTATTTTTGGTAATTATTTGATTTTTTAAAATCTATAACTAACATGCATTTATTTTAACATTTCAAAAAATGAAAAAATAT
>CAISYK010001205.1 GCA_903889605.1 uncultured Bacteroidota bacterium | reverse complement strand
CCCACCAAATCGGGAAAGATGGTAAATAAGAATTCGTCTATTTTATGTATGATTTGCATCTATGAGATTCGATTAATATTATTTCGTAATACCGTAGCCCGCTCTTTGCTGTTGTTGTGCTATTAATAAAACATATTGAATATCTGCCTTATCCTCTTCTTTCGCATTAGTTAATTTGTTTTCCAAGTCAGCAATTACTTTTTCATAGTCAATATCCTTGTGCATATCATAACTCTTTTTGCTAATTTCAAGGTGTTCACTTGCAGTAAGAGGTTTTTCGTCATTCCTGTCTCTGAACTCACCAAATGGGAATGCAATTTTAGTTTTCATGGTGTTTTTTTTATTTGAAATAAACTTCCATTGCCAATTTCGTTTAATGAACATTGAATTGGATTTTGGCTAACAATATTACGAAAAAATAGGGGGATATAACTGTAAATTTCCCTATACTTGTTACGAAATATCCAAATGGTTTATCTTTGCTGGATACATGATGTAAAACCATTTTATAACCAATGCCAGATTCAATAAAAATTAGCCTCCTAAAAATTCAAAAGCAAATCCAAAATTTAATATCAGATTCTGCAAATAGCGGTATCCTTAAACAACTATTGAATGAAGCAGCTCAATTGATAGGAGCATCTGATAATGAAGCTGGAGCAAAGGTTCAGGAGTATTGCAATGAATTGAATTTTTATAAAAAGGGTGGAGAGGATAAACTTGTCAAGTTTAAAAAGTGTAAAGCTGAATCTCTTGCTATTATTGCTAAACAAATTGGTAAGTAAAACAAAAACTATTAACCCCGTAAGCACTGCAAAATGATTGTTCCCGCAATGTCAAAAGAACAGGTTATCAAAGAAATGCTCTTTGACTTTGATATTGTCCGAAGGAAATCTGTTTACATACTTAAGGACGTACAAAAACAACTCATCAAATCAAAAAAGTATCCCTTCGTCCAAGCGTATGATTACGTAACGCCAAAGACAAAAAACAACTGGATTTATATCCTAGAATTCCAAAACAAAAAAGATATTTTCCAGACGTTTGTCAATTATCACTACACGTCAATTGGTCTAATGGCAGGGCTTGTAACCAATGATATGGAAATTACATTTTACACGGGACACTTCTTTTCACGATTTGTTGAACGAGAAGGACTTGAAATAATTAATCCCATTGATAAGATAAAGGAATTCTTCAAACTCAATCCAGTATTAGGTTCTGAGCCTCAAGGAGAATTGGAGGGAGGAGCTTGTGAAGTTATTGGCCGTGTTAAAACTGGTGTTGTTCTCGGAATCCGAAGCAAGAAAAATATATTGGTTTGCAACACTTATTTGTCCAATGAAATGTTGCGAAAGGACCAGGCTCTCATCACAAATAGCTTGAAAGTGGAATTGGAGAATTATCAAAGGATGGAAGATGAAAGATTGATTTGAAATGAATAGAGCTATTGATGTATCAAAGAAACATAAACAATAAAGCATGACCCAAAAACGCTTCCACCAAATGTAGTTAATTTTGTAAGTTTGCTATAACTCAATTCATTACTATTTAAATCTATGCCATTAAGCAACTTTGAAAGAATGATACAACTGGCAGAAGAAGCTTTTGCAGTTAAGAATGACCCCGACCAACTTGATGTCAATCAAGATGTAATCGAAAGGCTTCAGAGAATTCATCCTTCAACAGTTTCTGAATATGATGACGGTAATGGTCCAGTAGCATGGGTTTTAATAATCCCCACCACTCTTGATTTGATGAATAGATTTCTTGATAAAAAGATTTCTGAGAAAGAGTTATTTGAATTGACTCCCCAGAATATAAAGTATGAGGCATTATACCTTTGTTCGGCAATGGTTCTGGAGGAATGTAGAAGAAAAGGGATTGCAAAACGGCTTGCTTTAAAAGCAATTGAGGACATTCGGAAAGACAATCCCATAAAGGCCCTTTTCGTTTGGGCTTTTAGCAAGGAGGGAGATTTGGGCTCTGAAAACGTGGCAGGTTTAACTTCGTTGCCATTGCATAAAAAATTGTAAGCATGAACCTTTAACATAAATCTACCAACTCTAATAATGACACCTAAATCCTTTCACACCAAAATGTTAGGCTACCTTTGCGAATATCAGGAGCACCTCCTGGCCAAATCAAAAGGGTCTTCAATATCTAATATTTCGATTGTGAGTGAATTTCTAAGTTTTCTTTGTTATAAGCACTTGATTGGAGCGATTGACCAGATTAGTGTGAGCATTTGTTGTTCAAAGTTTTATGCGGATTATAGAAGAGGGAAGAAGGGAACTATAGGGAAGGAAGAAATGAAAGAGATTCTGTGGGGGTATTTTGTGTTTGTTGAGAAGCGGTATGGGGTGAGGAATGGGAAGTTGATGAGGGGATTGGAGAAATAGAAGTTGAATGTCTTCAGGCACGTGAGTTATTCGGTTGTAAATTTCACTCCTGTAACCGATAATATTCCATCAGACAGCCCTTTAGCCATTGAAGGTAGCATGAGCTCGAAGTTCTTTTCGTAAGCACCTTTCCAATGTAACCTAAGTTGTTGGCGGGCCTTCTCATTAATAAATAGTTCTTCGTGTGTAATCAGAACCATCGCAATATCTCCATTGTTTTCAGTCAGGACAAATACAAAGTCCTCCTTATCTTTTATTAGTCCCTTCTTCCAATAATCTAGGTGCTCCATTAACTCAAATTCATAAAGACCATGTTCCATTGCTCCTTCCAGGAGAAGTGCTTTATGTAAATTTATTTCTATTTGTTTTGACATTTGAATTGATTGTTAAATTATTCATTAATAAGTTTCTCCCTTTTTGACACTAATCCCATAAGGTTTTGATGTTCTTACTTATTATTTCATTTGCCTTCTTCTGAACTTCAGCATCAGTAGCTTTAATTACGGCCTTATCAAATGCAACAGGTGATTCGTATTTGAAATCCTCCAAATATTTCAAGTCTAAAGCATTCTCTTCCTTTTTATAAAATTCCCTGGCCACCTCCTTTGCTTTTTTTTCAACCATAGAATAAAGTGTTTCATCATTAGGGACAAACCCATATACAAGTTTCATATCAAACGCTCTTGCAATTTTGGTCAGTGACTTTAAGGAAATATTTTCATTAGCTTCACTAATTTCAAGGTCTGAAATTCCTTGGATTGAAATTGACTTTTTTTCATAACCAATAACACCAACATTATTTTTT
>CAISYK010001204.1 GCA_903889605.1 uncultured Bacteroidota bacterium | reverse complement strand
TTTTAATTAAAGAAATATAATTGCTTGCATGCTTTACTATAGGCATTGATACTATATTTTAGGTCTCTGCGTTTTTTTGCTAATTCTTTTAGTCTTTCGAATTTTAATTTATTATTATTAAAATAGTCTTGACCTGTCGCACCAAATATGCCTCTTGATTTTGTATTTAATTCAACTCTTTGTAAAATGTCAGCTACTTCATTATTTAATTCTTGCCAATACTTTCCATGGGCTTCTCCTAAGGCTTGTCTAATGATATAGGCATCATTGAAAGTTAATGTGATATTTATTTCTCTGCTCATATTTTTATTTTTTGTATTACAGCTTCAGAACTTGAAATTATGAATAAGAAATTTATTTAAAACTCTCTAATGAACTTGAGCCTTCGAAAAACAGCCATTTATTATTACTTAAATCAATTCTTCCTTTAAAACTAGACCACAGCTCTCTTAAATACCCTGCATGAGCATCCTCGCTTACATTAACTGAGTAAATAAAACTACTCTCTTGAAATAAATCGATCCTCAAGCTTGTGAGATTTGATCGGCAAAATGTATTGTCGACTTGTTCTACTTTTTCTTTATGAGAATTAAAAACATCAATAATGTTCAACCTTGAAAATTCTAATCCAACGTCGCTAAAAAAGAATATATCTCCAATACCTGAGTAACTAGGAAAAACGGAACATGGTACCCCGAAAGAAAATGAACTTTTGCTTAATTCAAAATCTACTTCTTTGATGTTTTTTAATGGTAGTATAGCATAAGTCCTCGGAGCTATCTGATTGATAATAAGTCTTGGTATATTTTCATCTTTTCCAGATGGTTTATTTGAATATAAAGTTATTGGGGGAGTGTTTTCTTTTTTCCTTTTTCTATATTCATAACCTTCAAATATCATGTATGCATTGCCTCTGGTTGCTGAAATATTTGCAACATCATGCCGGGCAATCTTATCCATTATTGTATATAGTGCATTAATTTCTTCCTTTGTTAAACGGTTTTCATACATTCCTGAAATATACTTGCCCATTAGCGGGGTCTTTTTTTGTTCATTTTCATTAGATATTTCATTAAAATTCGTATAATCGATTGAATGAAAAATTCCAACGAAAATTTCATAAAATGAATTACATTTATAAAAATATGCTTCATTTCCATCCTTGATTAATTCAACAACGAGATCCTTTCGGAATTTTTGAAATCGATTTTCGCTCATATTGTTTAAAAGGTCTATTTATTTTCTTAAGTGTACAATTTTGTCTTGTCCTGAAATTGGTCGACTGGTCAAGCTAAGGCCACAACAAATAAATTTTTAATATGACTTTTTTTGCTTTGTTTTCGATATTATCCAGATTATATTTTATTTTTTCAAAAAGTTCCATATCGAAATTATTTGCTTGTGCGTTAATATTTTTTTAGCTATGCAATCCTATAAAATGCATATTTGTTGGATTTACATTTATAATAAATGGGTTGTTCAGTTGAAAAAAAGAACGCCCCAATTTTAAATTTACATTTGTGCTAATATTTACAAGCTCCGCTTCACTAAGAAATGGAATATTTAATCCGCATTCTACAAGCTCAGTGTTATTAATTGAATATTTGCACTGGGGATATTTGCTTACAAATATCAGTATAAGTTCAATTTTATTTTCTGTTTCTTGCCGTAGCATATTTATAAAAGTTTGAGTATTAAAAATATTGTTTTTAGTCTTTGTCGAACACTAAGGTAATAAATTGGCGCATTTTTGCGCCTACTTTTTTATTTTTTATTTTTTTTGTTAGTCAAAATACAATAGTCCACAAGTCCTTTAAACATTGGCCGTAACACATACTTCATATTATAAGTTATTTGGGTAAATTAAACCAAACATTTCCGCCATTCTTTGATTCAGTTACTAAAACTATAGCTGTCAAAGTTAAAATATATTCGTGTTTGTCCAAATACATAGGTTTTTCCTAAACTTGCCACCAACGGCAAGCTAAATGATGTAGCCGCCTTCGTAAACAAAATTAAAAAATTACAAGTGGCAAAAACAAATAAAAAATATATTTATGCCGCTGCGAAATGTTTTTGCCACGACCAATTATTATAGCGAACTGAAATGATGAAACTTACTATAAACGGCTATATCATTTAGGTGATGTTGGGTGCAGGTTTATTTTCAGTCGAATTACAAATTCGATAAAAGTCAAAATA
>CAISYK010001203.1 GCA_903889605.1 uncultured Bacteroidota bacterium | reverse complement strand
GTTGATGTTACTGGTTCTCCAACTGTCCAATCTAAAGTTGCGGAAGAATTGGTAAAACTCGAACCTGCTGATGAAATAACTTCAGGAGATAAGGATTGCGCCATCGAAAAATTCAATGCACAGCAAGCAAATAAAAAAAGTAGATTTCTATTCATTTTAAAATGCATTTAATTAGTGCAGATTCGATATATCAAAGTTAAAAAGATTTTATTAAAAACAAAGAAATAGTTGAAAAACATTTTCAAAAAATAAATCCAACATCAGCCTTTTAAACAAACAGCATGTATGTTTTGACTTTTAATACTGCATTTTTCCGGGAAGTAAATTTAATAAACAGCGCTGGCAATCCGCATCATTACAAGCATTGTAAAAGAAAATATTACACGATATTAAAAAGGATATCCAATACCAATATTAAAGGCAAAAAAGCCGTATTTAATATTATTTATATCACTGTAGTGATGTTTCCAGGCAGGATCAAACAAATATTTTATTACCCATCTGTCATTTTCTAAAAACTGAGGGTCCCGAATCTTTAATCCAATATCACACCTGATAATTAAAAAAGTTAAATCAGCACGAATGCCAAATCCAGAGCCAACTGCAATTTCTTTGTAAAATCGGTTTAATTGAAAATCACCGCCAAGACGTTCAGGATCCGGCTGCCGTAACCATGTATTACCTGCATCCACAAAAAGCGCCCCGCTGATTATTTTAAATAATTTCATACGATATTCTACATTGCCTTCTAATTGACCATCCCCAAACTGGTCGGAAGTAAATATTTTATTGGTATAGGAGCCGGGGCCAAGCATGCGGGACTGCCATGCTCTTATGCCATTAGCCCCTCCGCTGAAAAAACTGCGTTCAAACGGCAGCACTTTGAAATTTTTTAATGGCCTGCCTATTCCTGCAGCAAAACGGAATACTATTTTATTAATTTCACTTGAATTATAATAATAGCGGTAATCAGCGTCTAAACGCAGATACTGTGAGTAAGCAATTCCTAACAATTTGTATCTGTCATCCTGATAACTTCTTATGATATTAGGTTTAATGGAGTTAGCCAGATCCGAAACGCCCCTCAAAATATTACCTGACGATTCTGCATTTATTTTTAAAAAGGAAAAATTTTCCCGTTTCATAATATCCTGTTCATCATAAATAAATGAATAACGCGTGCTGGTTGATAAGTGATTACTAAAGCTGTTAAGAATATACCTATTATTCTGTTTCAATAATGAATCCTGAAAAGCGCGCTGCAGATCTACCTTTACAAAGTTGATGACAAGCGGATTAATTGTATGCCTTTTTTTTGCGGATTCTTTCCACGTATAGCCGAATGAAAAATTGGTAACGGTACGGGTATAATCCGGCCTGCTCTGATAGTTAAGTGCACTGGTGAAAATTGTTTTAGGGTTTGAGTTTATTGAAGCATTTACTTTAAACGGAATTAAGAAACGAGGAATATTAATATTCACCTCCGGTCCAAATTCTGTGGTATTAAATAGCTGACTGGGAGAATTTGTTATATTATTAACGGCTGAATTGCTGTTGAAAGTCTGCTGCGCCTCTATACCTCCTTTTAAACGGAGCTCCAGCACTTCAGCTCCTTTAAATAAGTTGCGATTTTGAAAAACAAAACTACCCGAAATACCGAGCCTGGTATTTAATTCAGATTCAATAGTGAATGATTGTTTTAAAATTGGGCTGAGTTGTATATAACAATCCAGGTTATCACCGCCGGTCTGGGTGAAAAAGATATTAATTGTTTTAAATGCTTTAAGTTCCGAAAGCCGTTTGTATGTGTCTTCTGCCTTTTTTAATTGGTATAACTCTCCTTTATGAATAAAAACGCCGTTAAGCAGTACTTTTGTTTTATACTTTAATTTTTCATTATGGATAATATTATAATTCTCAATGAAAAGAGTGTCTTTGTGATTTGAATCAGCCTTTTTTGAAATAAAATCGGGTTGAATATAAATATTATTGATATAAAATCGCTGATGAGGTGTTTCAATTATTGAATCGGAAGCTTCATTGATTTTTTTTGCATAATTTTTTATGCCCATTGTAATATTTACCTTTTTATTACCAACGCTGGTGTCAATCTCATAATAAATGAAATCTTTTGTAAATAAAAAATAACCTTTGTTATTTAAAATATTTGTGACACGGTCGCGCTCATTCTGCATCAGATCTACATCATAGTTGCGGCCTTTTACCAGCAAGGTGTGAGAGGTATCTCCATAGACGAAAGATTTGAGCGTTTCATCCTGAATTTTGTAATCAAGTTTATTTATGGTGTATGGTGCCGAAGCTTTAATTGAATAATAAACATTAGCTTTTTTTCTTCGCTTATACTGCACAGAATCTTTCACCTCGCTGATAAAAAAGCCTTTGTTATTTAAAAATAATTTAATTTGTTTGGCAGATTTCTTT
>CAISYK010001202.1 GCA_903889605.1 uncultured Bacteroidota bacterium | reverse complement strand
TTTGCCGAATTTTGTCAGATCCATCTGCTTTGAATAGCGTCCGCTAAAATCTGTCAAGGTTTCCTGATAGACTAAAGCTCCCAATGAATTTATCAGCTTCAGTGTATAATCAGCTTTAGTAATAATGTTAAATGCAATGTCAAATTTTCCATCATTTGGATTTGGATATATAGAAAAATAGCAGTTTTCGTTTATTTTTTCAATTCCCGTGCTGTTATAATTGATAATATTTGATGGGCAGGCATTTCCATCAACGACAACAGTATAATTGCCGTTTTGTGTTACTGTATACGACTGGCTTACAGCACCTGAGATTGCACCGCTATTTAAATACCATTGGTATGTTGATGCGGTGCTTGACGTTAGTATTACTCCGTTTTGAGTAATTGCAGGCACAGGGTTTACGGTAATAGTATATAATATAGGTATTCCAACACATCCATTCAGTGAAGGTGTTACTGTTATTATGGCAGCAATAGGAGAACTTGTTGAATTAACAGCAGTGAATGAAGGAAGATTTGAAGTACCGCTTGCAGTTAAACCAACTGCAGTGTTAGAGTTAGTCCAGGTATATGAAGCACCGGCAGGGGTACTGGAAAAACTGCTTGCGGCTTCTGTATCCCCATTACACACATTATTATCAGCAACAAAGTTTATTGCTATTGTTGGCTGGGCATTAATAACCACATTGGCTGATGTAGCAGAAATACATCCTGATGCATTGGTTACAGTGTATGTATAGGTTCCGGCCGTAAGTCCTGTTATTATTGAGCTCACTCCAGTCCCGGCAGTAGTTGTTCCTCCGGGAGTTATTGTTAATGTCCATGTTCCAGTTGCCGGCAGACTATTTAAAACTACACCGCCTGTTGTTGTGGAACACGTTGTTTGAGTAATTGTCCCTACTGTTGGAACGGCTGTTGGTGTTGGTTGGGCATTGATAACCACATTGACTGATGCCGCGGAAATACATCCTGATGCATTGGTTACTGTATACGTATATGTTCCGGGTGCAAGCCCTGTAATTGTGGAGCTAGTTCCTGTCCCCGTTGCAGTTGTTCCTCCTGGAGTTATTGTCAGCGTCCAAGTTCCGGACGCAGGTAAACTATTTAACACAACACCGCCAGTTGCTGAATTGCATGTTGTTTGAGTAATTGTCCCTACTGTTGGAACGGCTGTTGGTGTTGGCTGGGCATTGATAACCACATTGGCGGATGCTGCGGAAATACACAAGGATGCATTGGTTACTGTGTATGTATATGTTCCGGCTGCAAGTCCTGTTATTGTCGAACTCACTCCTGTTCCAGTGGTAGTTATACCTCCCGGGGTTCTTGTCAATGTCCAGGTTCCTGATGCCGGCAGGCTGTTTAAAACAACGCCGCCTGTTGCAATAGAACACGTTGTTTGAGTAATTGTTCCTACAGTAGGAACAGCAGTTGGCGGAGGTTGGGCATTTATAACCACATTGGCAGTTGCACCAGAAGTGCATCCTGCTGCATTGGTTACTGTATAAGTGTATGTACCAGGCGCGAGTCCAGTTATTATTGAGCTTATTCCAGTGCCGGTGGTGGTTGTACCTCCAGGAGTTCTTGTCAATGTCCAGGTTCCTGCTGCAGGCAAACTATTTATAACAACTCCCCCCGTCGGAGTAATGCATGTTGTTTGGGTAATAGTCCCTATAGTCGGCGCTGTATTGGGGATGGCAATCATTTTAGTTGGGCCGCAGCTATTAGTAACGGTGCTTCTGCTCATCAAATCGTTGCCTGCATCAAGATCATCGAGATTCAAAATTCTTCTTGAAACTGCATTTGAAATTGCATAGTGCATTACATCATTAGTATTGATAACATGATTAAGCTGATGCCCATGGCCTAGCTCGTGCAGAGCAACGGATTCAAAATCATACTGTGAGCCTGTCGGGGCACTGGTCGAATAATTCCAATCTGCGGCAGCATCGAAAACAATGTCTAATTCATTTACCGACCAATTGAATGGACTGCCGCAAGCGCTGTAATAGCTGGAGCATCTTCCTAAAACTCCTGCAGGAAGTTCAGCTCCAATATCAAAGCGTACGACATTTATATTGTCAGCTGCAATTACATCGACTGATGTTGTAGTGCCGATTCCCCAATTAATGCCAGTGCCGCAAGTCCATGTGTTTAATGCTCTTGTAAAAGAAGCTTTTGCTGCGGCATTGCCGTCAAACCCAGTAAACATCTGCCAGGTATAACCTCCGCTGCCGTTATCATCAGCATGGTCGGTTTGATAAAGCACGCTGGAATACATCAGATTAATTTCCGAATATTTAATTGTCAGCGAACCGCTGCTTACTGCAGTATTTGAAGCAACAGTAACCTGTATTGTTCCTGTTCCTGCATTAGCCTGGACGCTTGTTTTGGAAGGGACTTTCACCGTAATTTGGGCATCGCTCCACGACATATATTGGGAAACATCAGGCTGAATATAATTAGTGCCTGCGTTATCAGCATTTTTAAACTCCACAAAAGAAGCCCCTTGCGTTGCTCCAAAACCTGAACCATTAATAGTAAGAATAGAACCTGTCCCAGCGGTTATAGTAGTAGGAGAAAAGGAATTAATAACCGGCACTGTTTCGGTAGAATTATTTGAATTTATATTCTTATGTGAAGCATTAATGTCAAAGGGCTTTACAATCAAAGGTTTGTTCTTTAGTTCGCTTTCTATGCGCGTGTATAATTCTGCTTCAATACTGCTGTAGTTTTTAAATGGGTCTGCAGCGTTTTTTTTATTAATATCATATTTGATGAATCCCTGAGAGCCTGCATAAGCAACTAAAGCATTATTTGCAAAAGGAGTATTTGGGTTAGAAACCTTAGCCGGTTCAGTAAAGAAGATTCCTGTTTCGCCTTTATTTAAATGCAGACTTGGTTCTACCACATGCATCTTGTCGCCAACAGTGCCTCCTTCAGTTATTATTTCTATTTGTGAACCAGAACTTTTGCCTTTAAATTCTTTATATACATCAATAATATTTGAAGTATAAATTAATGTGTGCCCGCTATTCCAAAAAGATGTGCTGCTTACAACACTTCCTTCAAAAACGTTATCTGAATTTTGAATTCTCTGCGTTAAAGAAATTTCGTACATAGAGCACTGAGCAAAGTATTTTCCTATACCTATAGAAACAACCAAAGTGATAGAAAGAAGAGCTTTTTTAATCATAATTTTATTTTTTTATAAGGTTGGTAATTTAAAGTCAAAGATTGTCATTTTTTTTAATGAAAGCGATAGTAAAATATTAAAACTTCAAATAAATCAAGCTTCATCTTGATTATTCTTAAAAACAAGTGAATAAAAATTCCCTCTGAAATAAATTTGCTGCTGCAATATTATCTTATTCCTTTGTTTAAAACAATTGTCCATTATTCTATGAAGCATAAATTGGATGAAGGAAACGTTTTTATCTAACCAAAGTAACTATCCCTTTATAGCTGCGTTTTATGTTTTTATAATCAGTAACTTTAATAACATATACATAAACATCTTTTTGAGCAATTTCGTTTCCATGATTAGCTTTTCCATTCCAAGGTTTATTAATATCATCAGTTTTGTATATGAGATTACCCCAACGGTCAAAAATAGACATTTCAAATTCTTTAATGAAAATACCTTTAGCAGTAAATCCGTCATTTACATCGTCTTCATTTGGTGAGAAAGCATTTGGTATAAAAAAAGAAAGCTCCGGTTCAATTGTTATGGTTTGATATGCTGTATCCATACAGCTGTATTGAGTTGATGTGATCAATCTTATTGTGTAAGTGCCTGTATCTGCATAAGTATGAGGCGCAGGATCAGAAAGGGAAGATGTCTGATTATCACCAAAATTCCAACTCCAAAAAGCCGCTCCGGAAGATAAATTTGTTACAGAAATAACCGGGTTGGTAATAGCTGCAGCTTGTGGCAAAACTGTGAACACTGCATCAGGATTCGGGTACACCGTGATATAATTATTTTTAGTTAAAGAAACAGAACAGCCGCTGTCAGATGTGACTGTTAAAGCAACATTATAGCGGCAGGGTGAATAAACTGAGTCGTTGTTATAACAATGATCAAAGGACTGGGAATTCGTTGCTGGGCTGCCGTCACCAACATTCCAGACCCATTGCACATTAGCGCCTGTGGACACTGAAGATGAATTTTGAAAAGAAATACACAAAGGCTCACATCCGGCAGTGTCACTAGCAGTAAAATGTACAACAGGGTTTGGATTTACAGTAACTGCCATGGTAATAGAATCCCTGCATCCGAAATTGGAAACAGTCAATAATTGAATATTATAAGAGTTTGCAGAAGTGTATAAATGTCCGCCTGTTACAGATTGGTTCGTGTTAACAGCGCTGCCGTCCCCAAAATTCCACGCCCAGGATTGTATAACATCGCTGGCGGGAACAGTAGAAAAATTATTAAACATAACGTTAGTTCCATCACAAACATTGGCAGCAGCAAATTCTGCTGTAGGATTTGGATGCACCGAAATATAATTATTTTTCGAAAGTGAGCTTACACATCCGCTGTCAGAAGTAACAGTTAACAAAACAGTAAAAGATACAGGCGAAGAGTTATTGTTATAACAATGATTTGGGCTGACAGCCGTGCTTCCCTGGCTTCCATCACCAAAATCCCACAACCAAAAAGAATTATTTCCTGAATTTAATGCAGATAAATCCTGGAATAAAACACAAAGCTGTGCACAGCCTGCGGTATCATTTGCTGTGAAATGAACCGCAGGTTTAGGGTTTACCGTAATTACTTTAGCTATTGAATCGGAACAACCGAAATTGGAAACGGCTGAAAGCTGAACAGAATAAGAACTGTCGCTGCCGTATAGGTAAGATGGATTTTGAGCATTGTTTAATGGACTGCCGTCACCAA
>CAISYK010001201.1 GCA_903889605.1 uncultured Bacteroidota bacterium | reverse complement strand
TTTTCTTTTTTTCTCCGGGTCAGAGACATCAGCAAGTTCGGCATAAAAGCGATCCTTAGCATTCACTCCTTTTACATTCAGTCCCATATGTTTATATGACTCCAGAACGTTTTCGAATTCATATTTACGCAGCAGGCCGTTATCAACAAAAATACAATATAAGTTTTTACCGACAGCTTTATGAAGCAGCACTGCAGCAACACTGGAATCAACACCTCCGCTCAAACCAAGCACTACTTTATCACAGCCTATCTGCTGCTTTAAATTGGCTATTGCCGTTTCTACAAAAGAGTCGGGAGTCCAGTTTTGAGAACAGGAACAAATATCAACACAAAAGTTTTTAAGCAAAATGCCGCCTTCTGAAGAATGATATACTTCCGGATGAAATTGAATCCCGTATGTTTTTTCCCCTATTACCTGGTATCCGGCAAATTTTACATCTTTTGTACTTGAAATAATTTCATAGGCTGCCGGTATTTTTGTAATTGTATCTGCATGGCTCATCCACACCTGTGAATTATTGTTCAGCCCTTTGAATAGTTCATTATCCTTTTTTATAAATGATAAATTGGCGCGGCCATATTCTCTGTGCTTTGACGGCAGAACTTCGCCTCCGAATTTATGAGCCATGAGCTGAGCGCCGTAACAAACACCTAACAATGGCAATTTGCCTTTAAATGCAGACAGATCAGGGTTAGGACACTGCGGATCGCGGACAGAAAAAGGGCTTCCGGAAAGTATCACTCCTTTTATATTACTAGTTATTTCAGGGATTTTATTAAAGGGGTGGATTTCGCAGTATACATTCAGCTCTCTTACTCTGCGCGCTATCAGCTGTGTATATTGGGAACCAAAATCTAGTATCAAAATTGTTTCTTGCATGTGCACAAATATAATAAAAAAACTAAAGCCCCTTTAACCTACCAACTGAGATGAAAAATTTCCAGCAAAACAGCCTGCTGTGTTATTGCCTTGGGACTCATCACCTCACTGGAGGTCGGAAAGCGTTAATTGTTTAAAAAGGTGTTGGTAATTGCAGGTGCTTCAGATTTTTTGATGTAAATAGATTTTCTATACTTGAACTTGAAAAAAACCGGCCTGATTTGAAAATGTGCTTTTAAATTCATGAAATCGGAACATTTTCAAATAAAACAGCAATTGTATTTGTCAGAAAATAATCGCCCCAAATAATATTTATGAAAAAACATTTATTATATTTTTCAATTATAGTTTTGGCCATTTCCTGTTCATCAGGTGATAAAAAAAATAATGACCCGCGGACCGTTTTTAAATACAATGAAATGGCTGGAATTACATCACTGGATCCTGCAGCAGCTCGTTCGTTTGAAAACATCTGGGTTGTAAATCAGCTATTCAACGGATTGGTGCAAATGGACGACTCTTTACGTGTAGAATCATCTATAGCCAAATTCTGGAATATTTCAAAAGACGGTTTAAATTACACCTTCAATCTGAGGAGCGATGTATTTTTCCACGATAATGAATATTTTAACCATGGTAAAGGGCGCAAAGTTTCAGCAAGCGATTTTGCATACAGCTTTAACCGATTATTAGATGCATCGGTTTCCAGCGCCGCTTCATTACTGTCAAACGTTGACATGCATAATAAAAATGGCTTTGAAGCCGTTAACGACAGTACTTTCACAATACACCTTATAAAACCGTTCACCCCATTTTTAAGGATTTTAACAATGAAATATTTTTCGGTTGTTCCGAAGGAGGCAGTTGCTGGTTACGCTGAAGATTTCAGGAGAAATCCGGTTGGTACGGGTCCGTTCAAATTAAAAATTTGGGAAGAGGGCTCAAAAATGGTACTCGTAAAAAACACAAACTATTTTGAATTTGCAGGCAGCGATAGGTTGCCTTATCTAGATGCAGTTTCAATATCATTTATAAAAGATAAAGAAACATCATTTCTTGATTTTTTACAAGGTAATGCTGATATGGTTTCGGGAATTGATGCAATTAATATTGATGAAGTGTTAACTGCGGAAGGTACTTTAAAAGAGAAATACAAAAGCAAATTTACAATGCAGACACAGCCATACCTAAAAACGGATTATTTAGGTTTTTTGATTGACGAAAATCTGGAAATTGTAAAAAAATCGCCTTTAAAAGTGAAAGCACTGCGACAAGCAATTAATTATGGTTTTGACCGTAAAAAAATGGTTAAGTATTTACGCAGGAATTTAGGAATAGCTGCCACTGCGGGGTTTATTCCCCCAGGCCTTCCTTCTTTTGATACCAATATAGTTAAAGGTTATGAATATAACCCGGATAAAGTCAGGGCACTACTAATTTCAGCAGGTTTCCCGGATGGCAAAGGGCTGCCTGAAATTTCACTGGCAACCAGCGAACTATATTTAGAATTGGCTGAGTATATTCAATCCCAGTTGTCGGAATTTGGTATTAAGATTAAAATAGATGTTCAAAAAGCATCGGTATTATCTGAATCTGTTGCAGATACAAAAGTTAATTTTTTCCGTAAATCATGGATTGCTGATTACCCGGATGAAGAGAACTTTTTCTCACTGTTTTACAGTAAAAACATGAGTCCCAAGGGATTTAATTACACTCATTATAATAATCCGGAGTTTGACTTATTATATGAGCAATCACAATCTGAATTGAATGATAATATTCGTTACGGTTATTACCGAAAAATGGATCTGATGCTTATCCAAGACGCCCCTATTGTTCCTATGTATTATGATCAGGTAGTACGATTGGTGCATAATAATATAAGCGGATTAACGTCTAATTCAATGAATATGCTTTCGCTGAAAAAAGTTAAAAAAGAGTGAATTCAATTTTAGAGATTTCATTAAAAGTGGATAATCACGGACATGGCATCAAGTAATATTTTGGATTAAAATCCATTAATTACGCTTTTATTGAACTAATGTTCACCTGCAGAAAATAGTTTTTCAGCTAAAGTTCACATAATGATAGTTGTCATTGAATGAATTAGTATTATAGATTAATTTTGCGCCATAAATAGATACTTTGAATATATTTTATTGATAAATTATACACCAAACATAAAAGCCATGAAAACAAAAATGATTAATACTTTAATTTTAGCAATTGGATTAAGTTCAATCGCATTCGCAGGTGAGCCGGAAACATCAGCAAATTCAAAAATATTACTCAAAGACAATGGTACAGGTGAAAAATGTTTTAATGAAAACACCCATATTATTAATATCGGCATTGGAATTGGCGGTGTTTATTACAGTGGATTGGTTTATGGTACGTCCAGAAGAAGTCCTGCTTTCAGCGGGTCATACGAACAGCCATGGCCAAAAAAACTTGGTCCTGGATATTTAGGAGTCGGCGCTTATTTAGGGTATCAAAATGCTAGTTACAGGTACGATTATATAAATTCATCATATTATTATGAACACAGCTGGAATTATGTGATGGTAGCTGCCAGAGGAGCTTACCATTGGGATATATTAAACTCTGAAAAAGCAGAGGTATATGGGGGAGCAATGGTCGGTCTTAGGATTCAGACTTATAACTATGCAACAAATGACCCATACGAAAATGGTAATAGGTTGAATGATGGAAGCGTTTACCCTATCATTACTGCATTTGCCGGTGCCAGGTATTATTTTGCAAAAAAAGTTGCAGTATACGGCGAAGCGGGGTCAGGAATTTCTTATTTAACCGGAGGTTTAAGTTTTAAATTTTAAGTTTAAAAAACAATCTCTAATACATTATACATTTTTTCAGAAGAACAATAATAAAGCTTCTAACTTTATTTTCCTCTAAATCTTTAATATGCACGCTTGTGCTGGGGATTACCTTGTTCAGATAATTTTATTTTAATTGTGCTTGGGCGTTCCCTTTCTTGAAAAAGAAAGGGACGGGCTTTCCGCTTCAATCTTTTTGTTCGTTCCTCACAAAAAGGATTTACGCTGCAATCCCTTACGCAGCATTAACAATGAAAGTGAAAATCGGATTTTTTTACCGCAATTTGAGATAATAAAAATTCTATATTTCAAATATTTTTTCTTGTAATGAAATCAAGTGAATGGGAAATAACCGGCGGTAAATTTATTTACCTTTAATAGGAAACATTCTTCTTATCGAAGCAAAACCACGAGAATGTTTAGAGGCGAATACCCCTTGGCTGGTATCCTTAATATCCTCAATAGAATAAAAAGCAGTCGGGTTATGCTGACGTATTAAAAGGACAACCTGCTGGACATTTTTTCGTTTTATAATAGTAAAAACCATTTTTACCGGTCCTACGGCACCCTGAGCATCTACTACAGTTACACCGTGATTATCCTGCTTAAGGCCGACCAATAAATTATCACAGTTCTGATTAGTGATAATGCGGATAACCTGCAGCCCCAATGCTAAACGTTCTTCAAT
>CAISYK010001200.1 GCA_903889605.1 uncultured Bacteroidota bacterium | reverse complement strand
AAAGAAATGAACTTTGATTTTGATAAAAAAACTGCATTGACCAAAGCAGAAAATGATAAACAACATGCTGTTGCGGAAGAAAAAAACCGCAGACAAATAATTATCAGCTGGTTAATTGCCGGCGGTTTGTTTTTAGTATTAGTATTTGCCGGCTTTGTTTTTCGTTCACTCCGTATTACGCGCAATCAAAAAAATATAATTGAGATTCAAAAAAATGAAGTGTGGCAGCAAAAAGGAATAATAGAAAAACAAAAACAAATTGTTGAAGAAAAACAAAAAGAGACAGTAGATTCTATTAATTATGCTAAACGTATACAATACACTTTACTTGCAAATCAAGATGTATTAACAAAAAACCTGAATGAACATTTCGTATTATTCCAGCCTAAAGATATTGTTAGCGGTGATTTTTACTGGGCAGCCAATATAGTTGGGAGTGATGAGTTAAGAGTTGAGAGTGAAAAAAAACCAACACGTTTTTATCTTGCGGTATGCGATTCAACTGGGCATGGAGTTCCCGGGGCATTTATGAGCCTTCTGAATATTTCTTTTTTGAATGAAGCAATAACAGAAAAAAAAATAGAGCAGCCGGATGAAGTATTAAATTATGCCCGTAAGCGTTTAATAGAGAGTGTTTCGAAAGATGGTGCTCAGGATGGTATGGACGGTATCCTGCTTTGTTTTGAAAATGGGAAAATAACTTATGCTGCAGCAAATAATGCCCCCATTATTGTTAGAGAAAATGCAGTAATTGCTTTGCATGCCGACAAAATGCCTATAGGTAAAGGAGAAATTGACAGTCCGTTTACCCTTCATTCAATTGATTTACAAAAAGGAGATACACTTTATTTATACACCGATGGTTACGCCGATCAGTTTGGCGGACCTAAAGGAAAAAAATTCATGTATAAACAATTGGACAATTTATTGATTACTATTAGTCAGAAACCAATGGAGGAACAAAAGTATCTGCTCGCTTCATGTCTAAACGAATGGAAGGGAAACCTGGAGCAGGTAGATGATATTCTGGTAATAGGGATAAAAATTTAGAAGGCTTCTATTTCAGTAAGAAAAAAATGAAATCCGTTTTTTATCTAAACGGATTTCATTCAATATAAATAGATTAAGCAACAATTTTAGAATCTGCAATTATTGTTTCTTCTTTGCGGTAATTAATTCCGCGTTCCTTCAAATAATTAATAAAATGGTTAAAACATATTTCATGTTTGCCGACTAATTCAGGAGGGAAGACACCTTTTTCTGCAAATTTATTTTCTAAAATTAAATTAACAGCAGCAGTGGCAGTATAGCCTGTAGTGCGGGCCATAGAAGATGTCTGAGTATCTTTATTGTACTCATCATATAAATGATAAGTAATTTTTTTAGTCACACCATTTTCATCACCAACTACAGTAACACGCATTACAGTTATTTCTTCTTCAGTGTCGCCTAATTTCCAATCGTTAAACAAAACTTTAGAAGTAAAATCTAATGGTACAATATCAACACCATTTACATGTATTGGGTCTTTGCTGAGAAAGCCGGAATCACGCAAAGCAAGGACTTTTTCAATATGACCGGGATAGCGCATTGTTTTCTCTTTCATGTTTTGAATATGAGTCATTGTAAAAATGATGGAACGTAATCCATCAGAATTGAAAGTTTCAAGAGTCCCTACACCTGCCATTTCAATATGCTCAATATCTGACATAGCAGGTTTTGTAACTATCTTACCATTTTCTACATAACGAGCAGGGCGGGTATATTCTTCAATAACATCCATAGGGGAAAAAGGAGCTTTATAATTAAAAGGCCATTTTTTTACTTTAGGCAAACCGCCAACCAAACATTCAAAATCAGTTAGTTTCATTTTTTCGTTATGATAACCTAAAATGATGTTATCCATGCCTGGAGCAACACCGCAGTCAACAATAGCAGTAACACCTTTTTGCTTTGCCAATGCATCCAAATCAAGTGAATTTTCAGGAAAGAATGAAATATCAACTACATTTTTGCCGGTTTCTATAATTGTTTTTAAAGTTTCGAATCCCATAAAACCTGGAACAGCACATACTACAATATCAAAAGGAGTAATTGCCGAAATTAACAGAGCTTTGTCTCTGGCATTCAACTGAAGCGTAACAATTGCTTGATTTTTTTGTTTTAATTTTTCCAATGCTTTGTCGCTTAAGTCGGCAACGGTTACACTATTTTTTTTTGCTAAGTCAATTGCCATAGCACTGCCAACCATGCCGGCACCTAATACAATAATTTTTTTCATAATATTTTAGTTAAGAATGTGAAATTATAATGTAAATAATTTATTTGAATGGAACGATGATAACCAGATTGTTTTATGTTAAATCAAGATTTTTCAATCAAGTAAAACATAATTTCAGATTTATCAAATTCGTGGTGCATGGAAATGCAGAATATTAAATCACAAACCGGGTAAGGCTACCCAGGGTAAAAATTTGAGCGGTGTTTTTGTGAAATTTTTTCTCATAATAAGATTCAAATATACAAAAAAAAGATGATTCCAGGATAAATTCAAAAACAAGGATTCAATAAAATACCAATAGCGTCCTAAACATTTAAAAAAATAAGAGAAAGAATTTAAGTCTCTCAAATTACCTTTGAGTTGCACAACAAAAAAACCTTCTCTCATGGCAAATATAACTTTGTTTTCTCAAATTATCTCAAAGCTAGACCGATTAAAATTTTCAAAACTTGTAAAAGAAAAGGAAACTGATAAGCATCAAAAATGGTTCAATAGCTGGACGCATTTGGTATCTATGCTTTTCTGCCAGTTTGCAAAAAGCCAATCACTTCGTGACATTATACCTTTACCTATTATGAAATGATCCAGTTTTGATGCCACGCTCATTTCTCGACTCCGCTCGAAACAGCCAGTGCGATGTCAGTTCGAGGGTTAATTTT
>CAISYK010001199.1 GCA_903889605.1 uncultured Bacteroidota bacterium | reverse complement strand
TTTTTTGAAGTTCATCAAAAGCGGTATAAATATCATTTTATGAATAAAATAACAAAACCAAAGAATATGCTGCTTTCTTTTTAAGCTTACATTTGCACAATCAAAAAACCAAAAAAAACTTAAACACAATGAATCACTTTTTTCAGCAAACAAAAAGATTACTTGTTGTAATCATTTTTTCATTAAGTATGCAGAATATAACTGCCAACAACCTGAATATTACAGGTTCAAGTGTTTCTGGCAGCAATATTACTTTTAACATCAGTTGGGAAAACAGTTGGAATGTAAACACAGCACCCAATAACTGGGATGCCGTTTGGGTGATAGTAAAATACCAGGACTGCACTACCCGCGAGTGGGCTCATGCTAATTTAAGTACCTTATCTACCGATCATACTGCCGGCAGCCCTTTGCAGGTGGATGCTGTAAGTGATGGTAAAGGAGTTTTTATCCGCAGGTCGGCTGTTGGCGGGGGAAATATTTCCAACACTTCTGTTACCCTGAAAATGAACATTACAGCAGGAACTTATAATTATAAAGTACTGGGAATAGAAATGGCAAATGTGCCTTCCGGAAGTTTTTATGCTGGTGATGGAAATGCCAATGCTTATAGTTTTGTTCAAAGGCTTATAACATCAACGGATCAATCAAACGGTTTTAGTTTAAATTTTAATTACAGCGGTACTTCTTATTATCCTGTTACGAGCTCGTATCCAACCGGTGTTAATTCTTTTTACTGCATGAAATATGAACTTTCGCAGCAGCAGTATGTTGATTTTTTAAACTCACTTACTTTAACACAGCAGATAAACAGAACTGCGGCAGATCCGAATAGTGCGTCAGGTACATATGCATTGGTAGGAACTAATAGGAACGGTATTGCCATTATGACTTCAAGCAATGGTCTTAATCCTGCTGTTTATGGGTGTAATTTAAATTCGGGAAATGCATTTAACAGCAGCGATGACGGACAAAACATTGCATGTAATTTTTTGAATTCAGATGATATTACTGCATATTTAGATTGGGCTGCATTACGGCCAATGAGCGAACTGGAGTTTGAAAAAATCTGCCGAGGAACTCTTGCTCCGATTACAGGTGAATGTCCTTGGGGAAACACAACTTTAACTGCAGTAAATCCAGCAAACCTTGTAAATTCAGGGACTTCGAGTGAAGGCTTTAATAATACCGCCACAGGCCTTTGTAATTATAATAACGTAATGACTGGTCCGGTAAGAGTAGGCTATGCGGCAACCGGTTCTACAGGAAGAGGTTCGGCAGGAGCAACGTATTATGGGGTTTTAGATATGGGAGGAAATGTAAATGAGTTAACAATACATATTACTACTAATCAAAGTTATTTAGGCAGCTATAACTATGGAACTACCACCTTTACAGGTTTATCAGGTGATGGAACTATTAGTCAAAGCGGAAATGCAAATGTACTTAATTGGCCAACCGGAAATGGTTTTTGCAATAGAGGAGGCAACTTCAGTCAAACAGCAGTGTTATTACCTATATCATATAGACCAAATACTTTTGGTGTTTCTTCAGGCAGAACATCAACTAATGGAGGCAGGGGCATCAGATAATAGTCATTTATTTATATATTCAATATTCTGTTCATTATAAATTGCTGCGTTAGGGATTGAAGCGGAAATCCTTTTCTTTTTAGAAAAGATTGCAGCGGAAAGCCCGTCCATTTCTTCTTTTAAAGAAATGGGAACGCCCAAATAAACGACAGAAAAATAAAATACAAAAATCAAATTATATATTTAAAATTTAGAAATGAAATTCTTTTACCGCAGCTTTCTTATTGTTTTATTCCTGCTGATATACCGCGCTTCATTTGCACAGTATAACGGAGGAGTTGGCGGCGGATCAGCTATAGACCTTTTAAATTACAGCACCTGCACACAAACACCTGACAGTTATTTTGCATACTTTGGAGGGCAGGGTGACGGTACGGTTTTAGATTTTGCTGATTACAATACCTGCAGCCAAACGCCCCTTTCTTTCTATGCTTATTTTGGAGGCAATGGTGATGGGGTAAGTAAAGATACTGTTAACTATAGTATATGCAGTCAAACGCCTGCTTCGTTCTATGCTTACTTTGGAGGTAACGGAGACGGCGAAAGTATGGATACTGCCCATTACAGTACTTGTACACAAACTCCATCAGCATATTATGCTTATTTCGGCGGTAATGGCGACGGCGAGAGTATAGAAACTTCAAACTATACTAATTGTACACAAATTCCATTGTCATATTATGCTTATTTCGGAGGCAAAGGAGATGGATACTCCGCTGATCTGCACAGTAAATGTGTATATTTTGTTCCAACAGCAGGTTTTACAATTTCCGATTCTACCGCTTGTACAGGTCAGACAATATCCTATACTGATGCAAGCATAAACATTCCTTTTACATGGGAATGGAAATTCCCCGGAGGCACGCCTTCTACAAGTAATACAGCATCGCCGGATGTGGTTTATAATACCCCTGGAACGTATGATGTAACACTTAAAGTCACTAATTCAATGGAGGCTGATTCCATTACAAAAACAGGAAGAATTGTTGTAATTGCCTCTCCATCAACGCCAGTTATTACACCTGGAGGGCCTATCACATTCTGCCAGGGAGGAAGTGTTTTACTTACATCAAGCGCTGGAACCGGAAATACATGGTCGGACAGTGCACTGACGCAGGCCATTACGGTAACATCTTCGGGTAATTACACAGTAACAGTTACTGGAGGAAACGGATGTTCGAGTATATCAGCTTTCGCTGCTGTTACAGTAAATTCATACCCGGCAGTGCCTACTATTTCAGCAAACGGGCCTGCGTCCTTCTGCCAAGGCGGCAATGTGACGCTCACATCCAGCGCTTATACAGGATATACATGGTCAAACGGCGGAACAAACCAGTCAATTACAGTTACCGCTCCAAATTCATATTCAGTGTCATTAACTAATGCGGGCTGTTCGGTATCCTCATTACCATTTGCGGTAACAGTTAATCCTCTGCCTCCCGCTCCATCGATTACATATACTGGTCCTGTTACTTTCTGTCAAGGCGGAAGTGTGATATTCTTATCCAGTGTATCAACAGGCAATACCTGGTCTAATGGGCAAACAACGCAGTGGATAACTGTCACTTCTTCCGGTTCATATTCAACAACTTTAACAGTTGCCGGCTGTGTATCACAGCCTTCGTCTTCGGTTATAGTAACAGTAAATAGTATTCCTGCAGCACCAGGAACAATAAGCGGCAGCACCTCCGTTTGTTCAGGCAGTTCTAATACTTACAGCATATCACCTGTAAGCGGTGCTGCAAGTTATATATGGTCATTGCCTTCGGGCTGGACCGGCACTTCAGTAACAAACTCTATTATAACTGCTGCGGGTTCAACGGGTGGAAATATTTCTGTTACAGCAGAAAACAGCTGCGGCTCGTCTTCGGCTCAGACAGTAATTGCTGCGATAAGCGGTTCTGCTCCTGCATCTCCTGGCTCTATAAGCGGTTCTGCTGCTGTTTGTTCAGGAAGCTCAAACACATACAGCATAACAGCAGTTGGGGATGCGACAAGTTATACCTGGACTTTGCCTATTGGATGGACTGGTTCCTCTTCATCTAATTCTATAAATGCAACAGCAGGGTCTGCAGGCGGAAATATAACTGTAACAGCAGATAATAACTGCGGTTCGTCTGCGGCTCAAATATTTGCTGTAACTATCAGCGGTTCTGCTCCTGCAGTTCCAGGCAGCATCAGCGGTACGGCAGCTGTTTGCCCAGGCAGTACAAACACATACAGCATAACGGCAGTAAGCGGTGCAGCAAGTTATACATGGACATTGCCTTCGGGCTGGACAGGATCATCCGCAGCAAACTCTATAATAACTACGGCAGGTTCAGCAGGCGGTAATATTTCTGTAACGGCTGATAATAATTGCGGTTCATCATCATCACAAACATTAAATACATCAGTTACAATAGTTAATAATGCCGTTTCTCAATCAGGAGCAAGCCTTACGGCGAATGCTTCCGGAGCAGGATACCAATGGATAAACTGCAGCGGAAATACTATTATTATAGGGCAAACAAATCAAAGTTATGCGCCTGCTGTAAATGGAAATTATGCAGTGGTTGTTACACAAAACGGCTGTTCGGATACCTCTGCCTGTTATAATGTTTTCAGCACAGAGGCTGGATCTTCGGCGTCTTTATTATCAGAAGTAATAATATACCCAAATCCATCAACAGGGGTGTTTAGAGTTGATTTAAATTCGAACGGAAAAACAAGTATTCAGATATATAATGTGCTTGGCAAATTGGTTTATTCAAAAGAAACAGGCTTGGTTTCCACTATTATAAATTTATCATCATTAGCACAAGGCATCTATTCTTTGAAAGTGGTTTCAGAAAAAAACAGCTGTGTAAAACAAATTGTTATATCAAAGTAAAGTTTAACTTTGAATAATATTTTTAGTCAAATTTAATTTGAAAATCAAAAAAATTTAAAGCCACGGTATATAAATTAAATGACCGGCAAGGAAAGCTTAATTGTATAAAAAAATATTTCTAAAAAAAAACAAAATGAAAACAAAACTTACAATTTATTCATTTGCAGCATCATTATTAATTGTACTTACTTTATTGAATTATAAAGCATATGCTCAGGATTTACTTTCATATAATTCAGGACAAGGCATCGCATTTGATTCTGCATCAAACGTATTGTCTATTCACATGACCATAAAAAATTTCGCATTTAATGATGCCTCAGCATTTGATGTCCCCGCTTTTATTATTAATGTAAATACCCTGACAGCATATGAAATAGACAGAGTGCATTATTTGGGATTAAGCCATAGTATTACTTTGGATTCAAATGTAATACAGGTATCATATTGGGAAATTGACCTGGATAATAAGCCGCAGGTACCCAGCGGAACCTATCGTGCAGAAGTCAGAATAAATGATAATCACGCGGCTGCGGAAACAAATTTTAATAATAATACTGAAGTTTTCAACAATACAACTTTCCAATACACCGCATTAAATTCAGGAGTAAAGGAGCAGGAAAGTATATTATCAAATTTTGGAAATTATCCAAACCCTGCATCTGATATCACAAATTTCACTTTCACTTTAACTGAAAAAGCTCAGACTATACTTACTATTTATGATATTTCGGGAAGAGAAGCAGCTCAATTAGTAAATCAGGAATTAAATTTCGGCACCCATACAATTGGCTTTAATACAGGAAAACTTACAAAGGGTGTTTACTTTTATACATTGAAAGTAAATAATGTAATAAGTACTAAAAAAATGATTGTGCTGTAAATTAGATTATAGATAATAAATCATCCTTTTAATTTGTTAAACTCCTGAATTAAGTTTTCAAACAACTGCGAGTTATTCAATGATAAATACTGGGGTTCATTCAAATCAACAGCCTTAGCAAATTCGTCTTCGTTATATTTGTAAATACTCCAAGAACCTTCATTATATTCAAGTGCAGTCAGGTTTTCAATCCAGTCACCTGAATTTAAATACATAATTGAACCTTTTTCATTTTTCATTTCTCTGATTTCAGGGTGATGAATATGCCCGCATACAACATAATCATATTCATTATAAATACCAATATCAGCAGCTGTTTGTTCAAATGCATTTACAAATTTTACAGCACCCTTCACGCTGTTTTTTATTTTTTTTGAAAGAGATATTTTCCCTTTTCCCATTTTTTCAGAAATATAATTTACTGCTCGATTTATAAGAATTAATAAATCATATCCCTGAGAACCAAGTTTCGTAAGCCATTTTGCATTCTGCATTGTAACATCAAAAACATCCCCATGAAAAAACCAAGCCTTGCGTCCATCCAATTCCAGGACTGCTTTATTTACTATCCTAAATGAACCCATTTTAAATCCTGAAAATCTTCTTAACATTTCATCGTGGTTTCCCGTTACATAATACACTTTTACACCTTTTGCAATCAGGCCGGTAAGATGTTTTATTACCTGCATATGACTGGATGGCCAATAACGTTTGTTGAACTGCCATATATCGATAATATCACCATTAAGAATAATTTTTTTTGGCTTGATGCTTTTTAAATACTGGAGCAATTCTTTAGCATGACATCCATAAGTGCCCAAATGAACATCTGATATTACAACTACTTCTACTTCTCTTTTTTTTGTTTTCATTTTTTATATTAATTAATTATACTTTAAAGCAAGACACAAATCCTGCGTTTGTTTACATTGTGTTTGTTGAGTATATCATTAAGTTAAAACATTCAAATACTCTTATAAATATTTCCATACACAAAATGTAAAGCGGCATAGAACAATTGAAATATGGGAAAGCTCTTTTTTTTGCTTTTAAGTAAAAGCCTATGATGAATGGATTTTGCGGGGGATATATTACAAGGTATTTGTTGAAAATGCGTTCGACACCTCGTATATGAAATAATATGGAATGCTTAATGATATATGTACGTTCGGAATTATCCAGGAAGTTAACTTGCTTAAATAGTTTTTTAATTATGTTTAAAATATTCAACAGTAATAATGTTTTTTCAAAATCACAATGCGAAATACGTCAATAAACATCGATCATACATTATCAAATAATTAACGAATTGTTATCTTTTTGCTGGGATCAATTTCAGCCTGTAGTTTTATTGAGCAAAATTTTCAGAATAATAAGAAGGGAAAGTGTTTATAAGACAATGAATTAAATATCCTTAATACCCTTTGTAATTGGGCGATATCAAACTACATCATTTGCAGGAAAGTTTTTGTAACTCTATTTCTTTTGGCGTGTCACTTATTAATTTAAGAGTATTGGGGATTATTTCCATGAAAGTCAGAACTTGTCTTTAAGCCAGCCGCACCAGCCTACCTGTCCTGTGCAAAGATGAAGATACATTTTACTGCGAAAGCGATATTAACAATCATGCGGTTAATTTTGCTTTTGATGATTGTCTATTCCTGTTGTCACAGCTTTTGGAAATTAAGATTATTCAGATAGATCAGGCTGACAAAAATATTTACCTCAAGAGAACCGTCAGCATTTGACAATAAAATTATCAAGAATGATTAAATTTTTTAGGTTTATATACATAAGGCACAAAACGCTATATTTGCGTCATGATAAATCTATTCAAAGGAGTAA
>CAISYK010001198.1 GCA_903889605.1 uncultured Bacteroidota bacterium | reverse complement strand
TTTTACAATTTATTCAAAGACCTTTGTAAAATTTCCAAAATTTTGTATCAGGTATTTAATGTAAAAATAGAATATATTTACAAATTACTTTTGGATTAAATAAACTTGGCGCACTTGTAACAATAGACCATAAAAGTAAATAAAATATAGATATAAAGAAAGAAATTTACGTCTTTACAATGCCTGTATTCGCTGATATTTTATTCAATATTTTTCTGTTTTGTTATGTGTTTTGTCGTTTGCATTTTATTAATTATTTTTAATCGGCTCATTATATGAAACATTATTTTAAAACAAGTCGCTTTGCCTTCAGTTTCGTATAATTTATTCTATATTTGCATAAAAATACAAGAGAAATGAAAAATTTAAAACTTCAAGGCTTATCATTAGTCATCGTAATAGCCGTACTATTACCTTTTTCGTCATATTCCCAAAAAACTGCAGAAGACTATATTAAAAAAGGAACAGCTAAATCACTTGCTGGCCTTTATAAGGAAGCTTTATCTGATTATGATAACGCAATCAAATTAAATCATGATAATGCAGAATACTTTTTTATGCGGGCTGCTGCCAAAAATGAAATTGAAGATTATGCAGGTGCAATGCAGGATTATACATCTGCCATTGAATTAAAACCGGATTATTTTGAAGCATATTATTTTAGAGGATATATCAAAGATGTTAAGGAAGATTATGATGGTGCCATAAAGGATTATGATAAAGCAATTTCAATCAACCCTGATTATCTGCAGGCATATCATAACCGTGCAACAGCTAAGGATAAAAAAGGAGATTTTTCAGGCGCTGTGGCGGACTACAGTAAAGCAATACTTGCTAAACCTGATTATTTTACCTTTTTAAATAGGGGAAAAGCGCAGTATGAACTTAAAGATTATGCAGGAGCTATTCGTGATTATGATAAAGCCGTTGATGTAAATGCCTTGGATGCTGAAGCATTTTATCTGCGGGGCAATGCAAAAAACGGTATTAGAGATTATGTTGGAGCTTTAAAAGATTTTGAAAAAGCTATGGAGCTTAAGCCTGAGGATGCTAAGATATACAATGGAAAAGCAATATCTGCAATTGGAATAAACGATTATAAAACCGCTATGCACGACCTAAACTATGCTGCGGAGTTGAAATGGGATTATGCTGAACCATATTTCAACAGAGGGTTAATCAGGAATGAATTGGAAGACTACGAATTGGCATTAAAAGATTTTAATAAGGCCATCGAATTGGATCCAAATTTTTATGAAGCGTATAATTTTAGAGGTGTAATTAAAGGCAAATTGAATGATTTTAAAGGAGACATTATTGATTTTAATAAAGCCATTGAATTAAACCCTAATTTTGGGGAAGCTTATTATAACAGAGGAATTTCTAAAACCAGAACCTCTGATAAAGATGGAGCTTGCTCTGATTTTAATAAGTCCTTTAAATTAGGTAATCCTAAAGCTGAAGAAATTATAAGGCAGTATTGTAAGTAATTCCTGTCATACTCAGATTCGCAGGATGTGGAAATAAATGCAGATAAGGTTGAATTTTTATTTTAACAAATCCGGTCTTCTTTTTTCTGTGCGTTCAATGCTCTGTTCGTGCCTCCATTCTTCAATATTTTTGTTATGCCCGGATAATAATATATCCGGCACTTTCCATCCGTTATATTCCGCAGGACGCGTGTAAACCGGCGGAGCTAATAAATTATCCTGAAAAGAGTCAGTTAATGCTGATGTTTCATCGGAAATAGCACCCGGAATAATTCGGATTATGCTGTCGCAAATTACCGCCGCAGCTAATTCTCCTCCGGAAAGAACATAATCGCCGATTGAGATTTCTTTTGTGATTAAGTGTTCGCGGACACGCTCATCCACACCTTTGTAATGACCGCAGAGGATAATAATATTATTGAAGGTTGACAGGTGATTTGCCATTTTCTGATTTAATGTTTCACCATCAGGACTTGTATATATTATTTCATCATATTTCCGCTGCGCTTTTAAAGCATTTATGCAGTTAGCAATGGGTTCAATGCTCATTACCATTCCGGCGCCGCCGCCAAAAGCATAGTCATCAACACTTTTTTGCTTATGTTCAGAATAATCGCGGAGGTTTATTAAATTAATTTCAACTATCCCTTTTTCGGCAGCACGTTTTAAAATACTATGCTGAAATGGACTTTCTAATAATTGCGGTAAAACAGTAATAATATCTATACGCATAATGATTTTATAATTTGACAATTGAAAAATTAAATAATTAACTATTGGGTTTTGGGAATAAATAAAATTAGAAAATTTAACTGCTTCCGAATTCACAATTGAAAACTATATTTTAAGCTTCAGCATTTTTTTCTCATAATCGATAACGGCTTTATACTTCAGCAGAATGTCACTGCCCAAAACTCCATCTATTGGTGTTAATCCAACTTGATCGTATGATTTATTGACATGTGATAAATCCAGTAAAATTGTGCTGTAATCAATGATGTCAAAATCGCCGATTTTTATTTTTTTTATTGTTGTAAAATGACTTTTCATTGTGCTTGTGCCCAGACCGCTGGATAAATTTTCGTGTTTGCCGAATTTTTTATTAGTGACATATTTTAAAATTCGTTTTTTATCAAACACTGTTTTAGATGCTCCGGTATCAATAATTACATTCGCTGCTTTGCGGTTAATATGAATTTTCATTATCAAATGGAACCCTTCGCCTCCGATTGAAAGAACTTTAAAAGGAATAGCTGTTGTCATTTACGAATTACGAATTTAAACGAATTTACGAAACCGAAGTCCAAGTGCTTATTTTTGAATTTAAATAATTACAGCAAAGCTAAATACAATCCGGCTATATATGTTTTGGCGTCTTTAATTTTTCCGGTTTTTATTGAATTTTTAAATTCATCAAGACTAATTTCTATCACTGAAATATTTTCATTTTCGCTGTTTAAGCCGCCGCCTTCCGATACTTTATCAGAATTAGTAACTGATGCGTAATAAATATTAAAAAGTTCGGAACTATAACCAGGTGAAGCAAAACAGGAAACTAATAGTTTAATGTTTTCTGGATTAATACGATAACC
>CAISYK010001197.1 GCA_903889605.1 uncultured Bacteroidota bacterium | reverse complement strand
CACCAATTACCTCTTCTCTGAAAAGTAACTGGACAGGATTTAAAATGGCCGATGCAAATGCCTTTGACAAATCCCCTGACACCTCGGTTGACAAAAATATATTTTTAGAAATTGCAAAAAAAACAGTTTCCTTACCAGCTGACAAAAACTTTTTTAATAAAACCCGAAAACTTTTTGAAGATCGAGCGGCAATGCTTACCAATGATAACTATGATTGGGCAATGGGAGAACTGATGGCGTATGCATCTTTGATGAATGAAGGGAATAATGTGCGTTTCAGCGGTCAGGATGTGGAGCGGGGAACTTTCTCACACCGTCATGCAGTTATTACTATTGAAGATTCAGAAGAACAATATATTCCATTGAATAATTTCGGTGCAAAAGGGAAATTAGAAATTTACAATTCTTTACTTTCTGAATACGCAGTATTAGGTTTTGAATTTGGTTACGCAATAGCTGTGCCTAATGCCTTAACAATTTGGGAAGCACAATTCGGCGATTTTTTCAATGGTGCACAAATTATCATTGACCAATTTATTACTTCAGCCGAATATAAGTGGAGAAGGATGAATGGCTTGGTAATGCTTCTGCCTCATGGTTACGAGGGAATGGGACCAGAACATTCGAGTGCTAGAATGGAACGCTTTTTAGAACAATGCGCTGAAAATAATATTCAGGTTGTTAACTGTACAACTCCTGCTAATCAATTCCATGTCCTGCGCAGACAAATAAAAAGAGATTTCCGCAAACCCTTAATTTGTTTTACGCCTAAAAAATTACTGCGGTATCCAGCCTGTGTTTCATCTATTAAAGATTTTACTGCAGGCGGTTTTATTGAAGTAATTGATGATGCATCAGCAAATGTCAAATCAGTTAAAAAAATTGCATTCTGTACAGGTAAAATTTACTATGATTTAATTGAAGCTGAGCAAAGAGCAAGCACTGACACACTTGCAATTATCCGGATAGAACAGCTGTATCCGCTGCCTTTAAAACAATTAAAACAAATACTTGCAAAATATAAAAACGCTTCTGAATTCTTATGGGTACAGGAAGAGCCTGAAAACATGGGTGCTTGGGCATTTATGCTGCGTGTTTTTCGTGAAGTAAATTTAAAATATATTGGCCGCAATGAAAGTGCCAGTCCGGCAACAGGCTATGGCAAAATACATACACAGCAGCAGCAAAGCATTATAGACAGAGTTTTCGAAAAACAATTAGTAATTAAATAATCAGTATTTGTCAGATATAATGATTGAAATTTAAGAATAAAAAGCATCCTAAAGCTATATCTAAAATCTAATATCCGACATCTAATATCTCATATCTCAAAAAAAATGGCAATTATAGAAATTAAAGTACCCAGTCCAGGTGAATCAATTACCGAAGTAGTGATTGCAAAATGGTTGAAAAATGACGGCGAGTTTGCGGAAAAAGATGAAGCCCTGGCAGAGATAGATTCTGATAAAGCTACATTAACCATCAATGCGGAAGAGGCGGGTACTGTTAAATTATCAGTAGCTGAAGGTGATACCGTGAAGGTAGGGCAGGTAATTTGTTCGATTGATACAGCAGCGAAAAAAGTTGAAAGTTTGAAAGTTGAAAGTTTTAAAGTTAATGAAGCACAAGCAAAAACTGCAGCTGAAAAAGAAACCGTTATTGCCGCAGCAAAAACGGAAACTTCAAACCTGAAAACAGAAACTTCGTATGCCTCAGGAACACCTTCTCCAGCTGCTAAAAAAATGATCGCTGAAAACAATATTGATATCAGCAAAATCATCCCAACAGGCAAAGACGGAAGAATTACCAAAGCAGATGCCGTTAACGCCATGGTATCAGGCTTTGATTCATCAACCGCCAAAATATGGGGAGGCACAAGAGATATAGAACGTATAAAGATTTCTCCTTTGCGCAAAAAATTAGCTCAGCGTTTAGTTGCAGTAAAAAATGAAACAGCCATGCTCACTACATTTAACGAAGTGGATATGAGTGCTGTTTATGCAATACGAGCAAAATATAAAGACAAGTTTAAAGAAGTGCATGGCACGAGTTTAGGTTTCATGAGCTTTTTCACAAAAGCTGTTACTGAAGCATTAAATCTTTTCCCTTCTGTAAATGGGATGATTGACGGTGAAGAAATTGTTTTTTACAAATACGCTGACATAGGTATAGCCGTCAGTGCCCCAAAAGGATTGGTTGTTCCGGTTATACGGAATGCAGAGCAAATGAGTCTTGCCCAGATTGAAACAGCAATAAAGACTCTTGCTGTAAAAGCCCGCGACAATAAAATTACACTGGAAGACATGAGCGGAGGAACATTCACCATTACTAACGGAGGGGTATTTGGTTCATTGATGAGCACGCCCATTATTAACCCTCCACAAAGTGCAATTCTGGGTATGCACAATGTAGTTGAAAGACCTGTCGCCGTGAACGGACAAGTTGTTATTCGACCTATGATGTATGTTGCATTATCCTATGACCATAGAATTATTGACGGGCGTGAATCTGTTGGTTTTCTTGTGAAAGTGAAGGAGATGCTTGAAAACCCTGCTAAAATGCTGTTTGGTGGTAAAGATCCGAATGAAATTGTTTTAGGATTATAATATATTAGGCTTTTCAGAAGACTAACATATCCGCTTTCAGCAGATGATCCAGCTCTTGAGTTTTATTGTTTCAATTTAAAAGTTCACTATCCATTTCCGGCAGAGCAGCGACTGGATAGGTTTATTTACTCTCCTAATAATATTTACATTTGATTGTGTTTTTTCAAAATCCTCATACATATTCAATTAATATTTTTATCTTGCAGTTCCATTGATATTAAACATTTGGCATAGTATTTGAAATTTGTAAAAATCCTTAAACTGAAAAAAATGAAAAAACTAAAAACAATTTTGCTTACAGCAGCAGCAGTTTTAATTGTCAGCGCAGATTCTTTTGCCCAAAGAGGTCAATCTTCAGGCAATTGCGTGGAACAAGGCAAAGTTATAATTGATGCTTTTTATGGTTTCCCGTATTTTAACGGAACGCTGCTTAGAGCCGCTTATTCATCTGATTCAGTAGCCACAAATAGTACTTTACATAATTATAATCATTTTGGTGCAAAAGTTGAATGTATGGTCAGTGACAAAATAGGGCTGGGCGCTGAATTTACTTACGCTTTAGTCACGATTAAATATCAAGGAAGAAATGCTTTGTGGTATACAGGAGGAATTAGAAAATATAGAGTTTTAGCCAGAATGAATTTTCACTTTGCAACTACCGAAAGCCTTGATCCATACTTTACTGTGGGTGCCGGCTATAAAAACACGTTAGTTTATGACAACGAGCCTGGTTCCGGACCGGATATAACAATTAATATAATTCCCGTTGCTTTTAGAGTCGGCATGGGTATTCGTTACTTTTTTTCTGACGCTGTCGGCGTAAATGCCGAAGTTGGTATGGGCTGACCTATTATGCAGGGCGGTGTGTCATTTAAGTTTTAGATGAAAATTGCAGCCTGCATTTTTTTCATCCTTTAATAAGCATTACATATAATTGTTGAAGCAGCCTCCTTTTTATAAATATAGGAGGCTGTTTTATTATTTTTTTATAGGTACGGAAGGTAATGCAAGATGAGAAAAAGAGCTGCCGTGTTTTTCAACAATTTCCATTATTTTATAATTAATTTCTTCACGAACATCCAAATAAATATTATAATCGATCTTGTTAACAAAATAAAGTACCATAATATTTATTGCATTTAAATCAAAACTCTTTAAACGCACATAAGTATCGCCTTTTGATATGGATGGATGGTTTCCAATAAATGTTTGAATGTCGGCAATGATATTTTTAAACTGATCAGTTTTTGTTTCGTATGCCAAACCAATATTAAACCCAACACGCCTTTGAACACGGAGCGAAAGATTATCCAATTCATTATCAACCAGTTTTTTATTCGGGATTGTAACAAAACTTTTTTCTAATGTTCTAATGCGGGTGCTGCGGAACCCAATATTTTCGACATGCCCTTCCACTCCGCCGCTTCTTATTAAATCGCCGATTGCAAATGGTTTATCAAGAAAAATAGTGAATGACCCTAATAAATTTTCCAGCGACTCCTTGGCAGCCAGGGCTATTGCTAACCCGCCAATTCCTAAGCCTGCAACAAGTGATGCAACATTTAATTCAAAGACAGCTCCCAGTATAAAAAAACCGGAAAAAATAATAATAATGACCTTGGCGCTTTCTATGAGAAACTGCACAAGCTGGTCATCTGTTTTGGTCTCGGTCAGTGATGCTCGGTACATTAAAATCAACCCGAAAAAATCTACCAAACGAAGGAAAATCCAGGTAATAGAAAAAACCATCGCAATTTGAAACGAACGGTATAAAATCATTCTTAACCCAAATTTTTCACTTGATACTAAATTCCATTGAGGCGGAAATTCCAAACGGTCAAACGCCAAATAAAAAATAATCAGCATAATAAATATGCCCATAGGCCTTTTAACCAGCACTAATAGTTTACTATAACCAATATCAGTTGAATATTTTTGCAGAAATTTAAAAACAAACAACGCTAATAGTTTCGACAATAAACGCTGGAACATCAATCCAGCTAATATTATTCCTGCAAACCAACAGTAATTTGCTATCGTATTTCCTAAGAATGTATGGTTAAAAAAATCGTTCAGCATAATACAAAATTTAATTTTTCATTGGAAATATTCCATAGTCTGCAAAAGTAAAATGATATTTGTATAAATTTTATTTAAAATATTTTTTTGTTTGAAAAAAATTTTTCGGAAATTTGTAAAACAATAATTAATAATTAAATAAACAAATCATTTAAATTGTGCAAAACAAATTTCATTTAAAATGAAAAAGCCAAATCCAAAAAAGAGCCCGTTAAAAAAAACAAACGAAAAGAGTAAGGAGGCGGGTGACTTGAAAAAAGCAACGCTTAAACCTCTGAAAGAAAAAGAAAAACAAAACTGGAAAAACAGTTTGAATGATGATGAGGAAGAAGACTTCACAATGGAGGATGATATAAAACTCGACAGCGGTTTTGATGATGATGAGGAAGAAGATGATGGCGGCTTCTATGAAGATAAGTTCTAATTAAAATGAAGCCCCTCCCAACCTCCCCGCAGGGTTGCATAAAAAATGCACTGTAAATAAGTTTATTAGGGAATAATTGCTCCATGGGAGTTTTGAAAATTAGGAGGGGCTTCATATACTGCCCCTCCTATATTATCATATACTGCGCCCGTAACACTTTTTAAACAATTCACTTCTTTCCGCATACGCAGTACACCCAAAAAAGCAAATATCAAAGCTTCTTTAAATTCTATTGTCTTTCTGTCTGGAATAGTTATTTGGTGGATAATGTGTTTTTTCATAATTTCTATCAAAAAGGTATTATATGCCCCGCCGCCGGTAAACAATATTTTCCCTTTGAATTTGTTATTCAAAACTTTTGCCGTTTGCACAGCAATATGCTCGCAAAATGTACGTAAAACATCTATTTCTTTAAGGTTATGTTTTTCTAATAGATTATTTACATTTTTTATCACCCACTCTTTCCCTAATGATTTAGGACAGTCTAATGGTAATTTGTAAAATGGAAGTCCATTTAATTCCTGTAAAAGGTCATCGTTTATAAATCCATGCCTTGCAAGTTCACCCTCACTGTCATATTCTTTCCCTAAAGCTTCACAAACTGCATTCATTACAATATTTACAGGACAAATATCATAAGCGATACGTTCCATATTATATTCATACGATACGTTTGCAAACCCTCCTAAATTCAAACAAAAATCAAATTCCGAAAACAATAATTTATCACCAATAGGCACTAAAGGTGCTCCCTGCCCGCCCAATGCCACATCAAGTGAACGAAAATCACAAACCACTGGCAAACCGCATTCTGCAGCAATTGCACTTCCTGCCCCAATCTGAACAGTCAATCTTTTCTGAGGCTGATGAAAAATAGTATGCCCGTGCGATGAAACAAAATCGGGCTTCAAATCATATTTTTTTATGAAATCAGATACCAGTTTACCCAGATAAAACCCGTAATCAACATGTGTTTGCTGAAATGTTAAGGCATCTGTTTTTTCCAGATTCGACAAAATTTGTTTCCAATGTGCAGGATAGGAAATGGTTTCAGCTTGAACAATATCATAAGCCCACTTATCGCTGTCAATACTAAATCTGCATAAAGCAATATCTGCACCGTCAAGTGAGGTTCCTGACATTACACCAATCACACTGTAATGAGTACCTGTATTTGTCATAAACAATTAGCGAATTTAAAATTTAAAAATTACATTTGCGTTCCCGATCAAAAAGGCGGGCTTATCAAAAATAAAGGAAAATTCAACATAAAATATACGCATATGGAATTTAATTTAACAGAAGAGCACTTGATGATTCAGAAGGCTGCTCGTGATTTCGCAAATAACGTTTTAAAACCTGGTGTTATTGATCGTGACGAACACCAAAAATTTCCTGCAGCGGAAATTAAACAAATGGGAGAACTAGGGTTTTTAGGTATGATGGTTTCTCCAACATACGGCGGAGGCGGAATGGACTGTATTTCTTATGTTTTGGCAATGGAAGAAATTTCAAAAGTGGACGCATCCTGCTCTGTAGTTATGTCAGTAAACAATTCTCTTGTATGCTGGGGATTAGAAACATTCGGTACTGAAGCACAAAAACAAAAATACCTGACTCGTTTAGCTACTGGTGAAATTATAGGTGCATTTTGCTTATCAGAGCCTGAAGCAGGTTCTGACGCTACTTCACAACAAACTACGGCCATCGATAAAGGAGACCATTACCTGCTGAATGGAACAAAAAACTGGATTACAAATGGAGGCACTGCATCTGTATATCTTGTAATCGCACAAACAGATGCTTCCAAGGGACACCGCGGAATCAATGCTTTGATTGTTGAAAAAGGCATGCCGGGATTTGTGGTTGGTCCAAAAGAAAATAAAATGGGCATCCGTGCTTCCGATACTCATTCATTAATGTTTACCGATGTTAAAGTTCCGAAAGAAAACCGTATAGGTGAAGATGGTTTCGGATTCAAATTCGCAATGCAGACATTATCAGGCGGACGTATAGGAATTGCTTCACAGGCACTCGGAATAGCATCAGGAGCTTATGAACTGGCTTTGGCGTATTCGAAAGAACGTAAAGCATTTGGTAAAACAATTAATCAGCATCAGATTATTCAGTTTAAATTGGCTGATATGGCTACCGAAATTGAGGCTGCTCGTTTGCTTTGTTTAAAAGCGGCCTGGTTAAAAGACCAGCATTTGGATTATGTTACTGCCGGTGCGATGGCTAAAGTATTTTCTTCGGAAGTTGCTATGAGAACTACTGTTGAGGCAGTTCAAATACACGGCGGATATGGTTTTGTAAAAGAATACCACGTTGAACGCTTGATGCGCGATGCAAAAATTACCCAGATTTACGAAGGAACTTCAGAAGTTCAGCGTATTGTTATTTCGAGAGCATTATTGGCTTAGAAGATATAAAAAGTTCAAAGTTGGAAAGTTCAAAGTCCTGTATATTAATACAATTCTTAAACTTGGAGCGCTGAAAATGCATTACATTAACTTGAAAATGTTTAACTTTTAAACTTTAAACTT
>CAISYK010001196.1 GCA_903889605.1 uncultured Bacteroidota bacterium | reverse complement strand
TGTTTTAATTTGCGGACCGGACGGGACTCGAACCCGCGACCTCTGCCGTGACAGGGCAGCATTCTAACCAGCTGAACTACCGATCCTCAAATGTTTTAGTTAGAATAGGAATGCAAAAGTATGTTAATTTTCCATACCTGCAAGCAATATTTTGAAAAAATTACATTTAGTGATAATTATTTGTGAATTTGGTTAATTAATAAGGTGTTGTAAATTCACACATTTTCTTATTTTTGTTTAAATATAGCTTTATCCATTTTCTCCGAAAAGCATTAAACATTGTTATATTTATAGATAAACCTTAAATTTTTAATCACTTAAATGAGAAACTATTCACCGAAAATTTCATTGTTATTTTTTGCCTTGATTTTTGCAATACTGGTTTCGGTGATAATTGTTATTTATTCATCATCTAACTTTGCTGTTTGGATCGTAGCTTTGGGCGGTTTTGGTATTTCTTTTATCTCCTCATTGCTGATACTGTTTTTTGCCGATGTATTAGTATTTAAAAAAATTAATGAACTGTTGGTTACTGTAAAAAACTTTCGTCTGCAAAGCGATAAACCTGCCATCACTCTTAAATACAGCCGAAATGAAATTGATAATCTTAATCTTGAAATAGTTGCCTGGGTTGAAGATCGTAAGAATGAAATTGAGCGACTAAAAAAATTAGAAGTATACCGAAAGGAATTTTTGGGAAATGTTTCCCACGAATTAAAAACTCCGATATTTAATATCCAGGGTTATGTGATGACCTTATTGGATGGAGGATTGGAGGATCCTTCAATAAACAGGAATTATTTAATGCGTGCCGAAAAAAGTGTGGATCGGATGATAACTATTATTGATGACCTGGAAGCTATATCACAGTTGGAAACGGGTGAACTGCAGATAGAGCCTGAACGTTTTGATATTGTTGCACTTATGAAGGATGTTGCGGATGGAATGGAAATGAAGGCTTCAGAAAAAGGAATAATTCTCACTTTGCCTGAGGATAATAAAACTCTTTTTATAACCGGTGATAGATTCCGTATACGTCAGGTAATTGTTAATTTAATAGTGAATTCTATTAAATACGGCAAAGAAAACGGTGAAACCAAAATACGTTTTTACGATGCCGGTGACAATATTTCAATTGAAATTTCCGACAATGGTATCGGTATCGCTAAAAAGCACCTGCCTAGGCTGTTTGAACGTTTTTATCGTGTGGATAAAAGCCGTTCCCGGGAGCAGGGAGGTACCGGTCTTGGACTTTCTATAGTTAAACATATTATTGAAGCGCATAACCAAAGTATAAATGTAATGAGTACCGAAGATGTAGGTACCGTTTTTTCATTTACTCTTAAGAAAGGCTGATTGCCGGGAGTAATAATTTGCATCATGTATGCTGATATCCTCATAACTTTGAAATTTGAAACTATATTATGGCAAAACGAAAAATTAAAAAATTTGCTGAGGTAAATTCATTTGCCAATTGTTTTTTCTTGTCATATGAAGAGTCCAGAGCAGAAGGCTTACCATTAAAAGGTAATTGGCATAAAAATTATTT
>CAISYK010001195.1 GCA_903889605.1 uncultured Bacteroidota bacterium | reverse complement strand
TTATTGATTCTATTTATAATGCTAAGGCAGTAAAAGGGACAGTAGTAAAACAAGAACCTGAACCTGATGCTGAAGTCAAAAACGGCCGTATTGTATATTTATATGTTACTTCAATAATGCCGCCAAGCATACAAATGCCTAAACTAATTGACCGCTCCCTGCGGCAGGCTGCTGCCATGATTTCTACTTATGGTTTGAAGCTTGGTAAGATTGAATTTGTTCCTGATCAATGCGCAAATTGTGTTTTGGACCAACTAGTAAAAGGCAAAAAAATTGAACCAGGTGTAAACATACCTAAGGGAACTGTTATTAGTCTGACAGTAGGAAAAGGGCTTAGTGAAGAAGTGGTTGGAGTGCCTTGTTTATATGGATTAACAAGAAAAGAAGCTGTTGAAAAATTAGCAGAATCATCATTAAGCGTTGGTGCTGTTGCTTTCGATGAACCAAAAGATTCCTTGTCGGCAAAGGTTTACAAACAATCCCCTTCCTGCGGCAGACAGGCAAGCATTAACATGGGACGAAGCATTGATCTGTTTTTTACAGCAGATAAGAATAAAATACCTGAGATGCCCGATACAACCAGTAACACAAAAATTGATGACACGGACTTTGACAACTAAAAATTATATTTTATTTCTATTTTTTATTTCTATTTCTATATCCTTGTTTTCACAAGGTTTGACGGAAAATGATTTATCTACCAATCAGGTTCTGGTTAAGAAATGGGATGAATTAAAAATGAGATCAGGTTTAAGGACGTCTTCAATTTATGACACCATAAACCTGGATACTATTAAAGGTATTTTAGATGACTTTTCTTATGAAGGGCCTTACCCTGATACTGCAATCTGGATGGATAACATGGTGTTTATAAACCGCGGTTATGCAAAAGCACCGATTACATTAGGCACAGCAACTTTTGACGGATTAAATGCACAAGGATACCCTTATGATTTTTTAGCATCTCCAACCTCGTCATCGTCAGCGGATTCTTTAACATCGAAGCCCATCAATTTATTAAATTATATAAATAGCGGAGCCACTGTAAATTACCTTATCAGTGACTCTCTGTATTTTAGTTTTTATTATCAGCCGCAGGGCCTTGGAAATTTCCCTAACACCAATGATTCACTAATGCTGGAATTTAAAGCTCCAGGAACTTCAGTTTGGAATCATATTTGGGCAAAAAATGGAACTGTACGTGCAATTACTGACAGCATCTGGAAATTAGTAATGATACCCATAAAAGATATTCAATATTTAAATAAAGGGTTTCAATTCAGGTTCAGAAATTATGCAACAGTAAGCGGAAACCTTGACCATTGGAACATAGATTATGTTTATTTGAATAAATACCGTACAATGGCGGATACAATTTTTGAAGATGTAGCATTCGAATATAACCTGCCATCATTATTAAATACATATTCTAAAATGCCTTGGAAGCATTACAATGCGACATTTATGAAAACGGGATATAGTACAACTATTCGTAATAATTATTCAATTCAAAAATTCGGAAGCTTTGAATATAAAATATATGATGAAACAGGTGCGCAGGTAAACACAACCTATACCGGAGGCAGCGGTAATCTGGATCCTTATGTTACAAACGGCCCTGTAAATTATGCTCCGTTTACTTCTCCTTCATTAAATTTTACTATTCCGCCATTAACAGATACCTCAAACTATACTATTGAATGTGTTGTATCAACTAATCCTGATAAATGCAAAAGGAATGATACTATTCGTCACAAACAGGAGTTTCTGAATTATTATGCTTATGATGACGGAAGCGCTGAAACAGCTTATGGAATGAGTACTTTAAATGCTCAAATGGCTGAAAAGTTTGTGTCAACGATAGCAGATACACTGCGCTGTATTGATATTTATTTTAATCCAATTTTAACTAATGCCAATCTATTTGCTTTTTCATTAAATGTTTGGGGCGATAACGGCGGAACTCCGGGAACAGCTATTTACACAAGTGATACAGTATTAACCCCAACTTATGCTCATGCCGGACAGGATCAATTTGTTCATTATTATTTATACCCGCCTTTATATCTGGCAGCAAGCACTTTTTATATTGGTTTTACACAAAAAACCACTGAGTTTTTAAATGTCGGCGTTGACAAAAACATCAATACCCAGGATAAGATGTTTTACAATGTAACTGGTACATGGAATAATCCGCCGTTTCCTGGTTCTTTGATGATGCATCCTGTGTTTGGCGTGGCTGATTTTTATGCCGGAATTGAAAACAATGTTTCAAAAAATAAAACTGAGGTTTCAGTATATCCAAATCCTGCAAATGATAAATTATATATTAAATCCAAATCGACTGATATAATTGAAAAAGGCAGCTATTCGATTGTCGATTTGTATGGAAGAATAATATTGCAGAACAAATTTAATAAACTTGAATACATTGATATTTCAAGTCTTGCAGAGGGAGTTTATTTTATACGGATTGCTGACGAAAACCAATTATCCACTGTGAAATTTATTAAAGTCAACTAGATACAAATAACGAATCCATAAGAGTTCCGTTTAGGTGAAAAAATTATTAATGCACTCCAAAGTTAATTCATTGCTGGTGCCGCGTTAGGGATTGAAACGGAAATCCTTTTGCCCTTGCAAAAGATTGAAGTGTAAAGCCCGCCCATTTATTTTTTAATAAATGGGAACGCCCAAACGAAATTGGATTTAGAACAATTGTTTTTTATTTTATAACAGATCACAGGTTATTCGTAACCTTTAAATTTTAAAATTTTGTCCTTAGGGATAGCGCCATGAAAGAAGAAGATGAAGAATTTGATATTGCCGAAGTTCAGGATGATGATCAGGAGTTGTTTGAGCACTATCGAATAGAAGTAGAAAAAGGGCAGCATTTACTGCGTATTGACAAGTTTTTAATGAACCGCACACAAAATGCGACACGTTCTAAAATACAGCAATCAGCCGAAAATGGAAGCATTTTAGTAAATGGGAAACCGGTAAAATCAAATTATAAGGTAAAGCCTTTTGATTTAATCACAGTTGTTTTAGCCCACCCGCCGCGTGAAGTTGAATTAATCCCTCAAAATATTCCTATCAACGTTGTTTATGAAGACAATGATTTGATAATGATAAATAAAAACCCGGGAATGGTTGTTCATCCTGGTTATGGAAATTACAGCGGCACTTTGGTAAATGCTTTGGTATATCATTTTCAGAATCTGCCAATCAATAAGTCAGGAGAAAACATGACAAAGAATGAAGGCGGGGATCAATCCGCAATTTCTGATTCTTCGGTAAAGATTTCATCTGACAAACAAACTCCAAATTTACGTCCGGGCCTTGTTCACCGATTGGATAAAAATACGAGCGGAATCATGGTGGTTGCAAAAAGTGAAACTGCCATGGTAAGATTGGCGAAAGATTTTTTCGACCGCAATTTAGATCGGATATATTATGCACTTGTTTGGGGTGATTTTAAGGAAGATACGGGAACAATAACAGGCAATGTTGGACGTCATTTGAAAGACAGGAAAAAAATGGATGTTTTTCCGCCAGAAAGTGAACTGGGAAAGCACGCTGTGACACATTACAGGGTGTTAGAACGTTTTGGTTATGTCACCTTGCTTGAATGCAAATTGGAAACCGGCCGTACGCATCAAATACGCGTTCACATGCAGCACATAGGGCATTCATTGTTCAATGATCATTTATACGGCGGCGACAGAATATTAAAAGGAACGACATTTGCAAAATACAGGCAATTTGTTGAAAATTGTTTTACGATAATGCCTCGTCATGCTTTACATGCAAAATCATTGGGGTTCACTCATCCAACAACTGGTGAATATATTCACTTTGATTCTGTAATACCTGATGATATGCAGACTGTAATAAATAAATGGAGAGGTTATGCTGTTTCAATGGCTTTGGAGGAAGATTAGATTATAATTCAAAGACCAAGTTTTTACCACTGAGGCACTAAGACCACTTAGAAACACTAAGATTGGTTTATATTATTACTGCAATAAGTTTTTAACACTAACTCACTGAGACCACTGATAAAGACTAAGATTAGTTTAAATTATTATTGCAAAAAGTTTTTACCACTGAGGCACTAAGACCACTGAGAAACACTAAGATTAGTTTAAATTATTATTGCAATAAGTTTTTACCACTAAGTCACTTAGGCTACTCAGAAACACTATGATTAGGTATAATTTCCGCCTAAGTTT
>CAISYK010001194.1 GCA_903889605.1 uncultured Bacteroidota bacterium | reverse complement strand
TTTAGTTAGTAATGAACAAGCTAAAAAAATTAAAGTTGGCGTTTCAACAGAGAAAGATGTTATCGCTATACTTGGAAAGCCAACAACGATTAATACAAGTACTAGGGGTGCTCGATTATTAATATATTCAGGCACTGACGTGAAACTCAAAGCAGCTTCGTTTATCCCTATTGCTAATCTCTTTAGCCATAGTGCTGATACGCGCTCAAGCACAACAATAGTCGAGATTGATAGAAAAGGAAAGGTAAAAAATATTTCTAAAAGTGATACTGAGCAAAAGTTATAGAAATAGATTTCAAACATTACAGAACAGATATACATTGGCATGGCACCAATACGAACGATCCTTTATTTTCATTGAAAAATAAATAAGTATTTTTCAAAAAGGACACAATAGATAAAGATAAATTGGTGCTTGTACTAAAGATGCAAACCCGCACTGATAAAGAAGGTCGATATTATTTACAAATAGAGTCAAATGGAAATATTCAAAAAGATAACCTTTCTCTTATATAATCAAACAATTAATAGTTTGTTACGTTAATCGAGCAATTTAAATCAGAAGAGGGTTGTAATTTATGAAAAAGTTATCTTTTGTATTAGTTTTATTGTTTGGATTTGGTCTTACGGCATGTGATATGATGTCAAAAGATTTAACCAGAAGTAAGGCCGAAGAAATTCTTGGAAAACAAAACTATGGGAGTGTTGATGGGTCAATTCCAACAAAAATAGAAAATTCTTTTCAAATGGCTGATGGCGCTGGGAATACTCCTGCGTATTCATTAAAAGCAGAGCAGGATTATAAGGAATGGGTTGGCGCATGCGGTGTCCGCTTTGAAAAATTAAAAGATATGGGTTTTATAACATATAGTATCTGGAAGGGGGCGCAAGGTATACGACCTCCTGGTACAGATCGCAATAAAACAAGCATGGTTGATTATATGTATATGTTTGCTCAATTTAGTATTAACCCAACGGATAAGTTGACGCCATATATAACTGGCACTGATTATGTTGGATTTGCTGCTAACGATGTAAGTTACAAGGTTAAAGTACTTGATATAATATTTGATAAAATTACAGGTATAACAAAAATCTCAGATAACGAGGCTAGTGTGGAGTTTACAGTGAAGCCAAAATTCACACCAATGAATGGACTAGTTGATGTGCCTCAAAATTATACTCTACAAACTGCACGGTCTTCTTTCTTTAGAAGATATGATGATGGCTGGAGGCTTATTCGGTAAAAGATATATGGTCTAACAAGAGATGATTCTTTAGTAATAAGTGTCAACTTTATGAAAATACGAAGAGTGATATTTTCTCAATAACATGGCAACCAGCAATCCTTACCGAAACAGGCTACTATTTGGCTGACACTCTGTTTCCTGACAAGTCTTGTTATTATAGAACAAATTCTTGTTGGTCGCATATAACATAATCGGCAGTTAATTTAGAATTCTATTTTATCATCGATGACTGTGCTGTAAGATATGGATTGTCG
>CAISYK010001193.1 GCA_903889605.1 uncultured Bacteroidota bacterium | reverse complement strand
TTTTGAAAAACACTAAAAACAGCAGACCAGATAACAGCTTAATCATTTGTCACATATTGGGTCAGCCATTTTATAGCTTCTGTTTCATTCGAAAATGTTTTAGTTGGAATTTTAGGATTGCTGGCTTTCACAAAAAAATTACCAATCAAACTGCCTAAAGGGCTATCAACTAATAAAGCGGCCGCTAAAAGACCTTCACAGCCTTTTTCACAAGCAAAAAATTCCCGCGCTTTTTTTGAAGAATATTTTACAGATCTAATGTTTGCAAAAAACGGGTATTTTTTTTCACCCATAGCTTTTACTCTCTCATCAACTATTCTTTGAGTTGTTTTTAAATCAAGAGAGACTAATTTGAATGTGGCACAAACAATCCCGTTTTCTAATATTAAAGTCATCTCAGGATTTTCTAATAATACTTTTCTCATTATTTTTGATATTATAACATAGTAGTTTCTATTAAAACAGCTTCATACAAATTTATCAAACTTTTTTCACATATTGGGTTAACCACTCTTTCGCTTTTAATTCATCTGAAAATATTTTTGTCGGACGTAAAGGTTTGTTAATATTAAGCCAGAAATTGGAAACCAAAGATCCCAAAGGAGAATCGATAAGTAAAGCCGCTGCTATAATTCCTTCACAACCCTTTTCAGAAGCTAAAAATACTCTTGCTTCACGTGTGCCGTGTATTATTGACCTAATGTTTGATAACAATGGATATAAACCAAAATTAGTAGATTCCAGCCTGTATTTTATCATCCTTTCAGCTGTATTTAAATCAATATAAGAACTTTTCCAATTGCAGATAACAATTCCCGCTTCCAATATTATCTCAATTTCATGATTTTCAAATAAAAGCGTTTTCAATATTTTTGTGTTATAATTTGTTTATTATTATCTTCTTTTGATGCCCTCAAATGTAAATACAAAGATATAATATATTAGAGGGCTATAAGTTTTCGCGGACAATATATGTTTAAAGATACCTATTTATTTTTCAGCAATCTTCTCATAATGCTTATGATTCAGCTATTATTGTAATTTGTTTGTACAATTGAATCAGTACTAATTAATTGGCATATAACCTGATTAATTTGTTTGATTATAGTAAATTATTATACTTAAATAACTTAAATTTGAAAAAAATCAAATTATCATTAAAAAACTTTAGAATTTTTAATCTATATGCGAATGCATAAAATATTTATAACTGCATGCGTGGCTTCTCTTGCAGTCAACAGCTACTCTCAATGTGTGTTATCCGTTAACGGAGAACGTGGAAATATTTTAAAACCTTTTACAGAAACTCTTCCATGGATTAAGGTACCTTGTGATATAAATTCTAAGAAATGGAAAAACTACACCGATCCTAAACTTTTAAAAAGTGTGAATGGTGAATATTCTGTTTTTTCTTTAAACGGTTTGGCAGGTAAAACCAAAGTAATTTCAATCGACACAACAGATGACGGCGGACCTTATTGCGGACCATATATTAAATTTTCCAGTCCGTTTCCTGAAAGTGACGAATTATATGCTGTAAGAAATAATTGGAATGTTCAGCCCAGACCGGTTAGTATTCTGAGCAATGCAAATCCTGCCTATGAACAAGCAATAAAGAGTATTTTGGAACAAAAAGCAGAACTGAAAAATTCTAAAGTTGTAATAAAGAAGATCATAAAAACAGATCTGGACGGTGATAAAAAGGATGAAGTAATTATTCAAGCAACAAATCATCCCGATATATACAATCCTGCTAAAGGCGACTATTCATTGGTAATAGTACGGCATATTGTAAATGAAAAATTAGTAACGGATATATTAGACTTCCAAATCCAAGACCATAATTGCGGCGATGTAAACGATGGTGCATCACCATGCTGGCTTCCGCAATATAATATTTCTGCAATATTAGACTTGAACGGGGACGGCACGGTGGAAATAATTATTACTGACAAAACTCACGAAGGCGAAGGTATAACAGTATATGAACTTACACCAGAAGGACTGAAAGCTGTTTTGGAATGGGGATGCGGGGTTTAGGTTAAGTTAATTATTGTAAATATTCATCTAATTCAACCTTATACTAATAAATTAATACACATGTCAATTAACCAGGAACTAAAAAAAAGAAATCAGGACTTATGCGAATTATGTAATACAGAAGGCGCAACCATCGAATATACTGTAAGTCCAAAAAATGATGATTCAATAGAAAATCAAGTGGCAGTTTGCGAAACCTGCATGAAAGCAATTGCAGATACTAATTCTGCATTTCACTGGCGCTGCATTGAGGGAAGTATCTGGAGCCCCTACGCCAGCGTTCAAGCATTAAGTTTCAGGATTTTAAATCAGTACAAGAAAGAAGCCTGGGCCAGCGATCTAATAAGTTCTGTGGATCTTGACGAAAACACTGTTCAGTGGGCATTAAGTGCATTTGAAGTTAAAGATGTTCATAA
>CAISYK010001192.1 GCA_903889605.1 uncultured Bacteroidota bacterium | reverse complement strand
TAAAAAAAAAGAAAAAAAAACGATACTCTCGACAATTATATTTGCAAAACGAATTTTGAGTTTTTCATCGAACATCTTTCGACAGTTTATTTTTGGAAATATTTGTTAAGGCTGACGCATAAATAGAACGCAACTCATTAGGACTGACCTAATAATAAATTTAGCGATAGATTAAAAGAAATAGTATCTTAGTGACTTAACCAATGAGTTATTAACAATTACAAAAGTGGCAAGGAATTTTTAAGACCACCATATAGGCTGACATACAGTAACTTACAATTTGTTTCCCTTATTTATGAGGGAAACAATTAACTTATCAACAATGTTTGGAAATATGAAAGATTTAACAGGTTCGGCAATAGACCGGCAAAATATTCTCAATAATAAAAAGGCAGTAGAGAACATCAAAAACTTTTTAGGTATTAAAGGAATGCTGTTTGATGGGGAATATAGATTTACTAGACAACAAATTGTAGAATTCTATGGAATAGACCATTCTACTATTGACCGCTACCTTTCCCAAAATGAAGCTGAGTTAAAACACAATGGATACACAAACCTAAAAGGGAAGGCATTAAAAGAATTTAAAGAAGAATTTGGATGGATATTGCAAGAAGGTGCTAAAGCACCGCAATTGGGAATTTTTAATTTCCGTTCATTTCTAAATTTGGGTATGTTGCTTACTGAAAGTGAAAAAGCAAAAGCATTGAGAAGCAAAATACTAGATATCGTAATTGACACCCTAAACGAGAAATTAGGCGGCTCAACAAAATTCATCAACCAACGAGAAGAGGATTTTTTAATTGCCATGGCTCGAGAACCTGCTTACCGAAAAGAGTTTACGGAGGCGTTAAACAAATATCTTGAAATGGGTAATTATAAATATGCTGTTTACACGGATAGTATTTATAAAGCCATTTTTTTTGAAAAATCTACAGAATATAAACTCATATTAAAACTCGAAGAAAAAGAAAACATGAGAGATACCATGTATTCCGAAGTTCTTCGGTTAATTGCATCATTTGAAGTTGGCATTGCAGATTATATGAAAATAAAATCGGAAACAATAGGCAGAAAATTAACCCCCAATGAATTAAATGAACTAATAGATGAATTTGCAAAACAACGTTTTTGGATACCTCAAATTGAAGATGCAAGAAGCAAAATGGCAAGCAGAGATTATGGTTTGAGAGATATTATTCACGAAAGACTTAAGCCATATATCAGTTCTTTGAGTGCAGTTGACTATGAAAGGTTTTTAGGTGATAAAAGCAAAGATTTGTTACAACGGGTCCTAGAAAACCCTGAATTATTGGATGTTTTCAAACGATTAAAAGAGCGATGATATGGCATTTGCGTATTTTGATACTGCTCATGCAATAAATGTGCATGACGAAATAATTAACAAATCAGGCGGTGCGTTAGGAATTCTAAATATTGGTCTTTTGGAAAGTGTATTAGCGCATGTTCAAAATGATTTATATTACCCTGAGTTAGAACACAAACTGACACACTTGTTATATTCTATAAATAAAAACCACAGTTTTCAAGACGGAAACAAACGAGCCTCAATTTTTTTATCTGCCTATTTTTTAGAAATTAATAATTGTTCATTCAGAGTTGACCGTTTTATTTTTGAAATGGAAAATATTGCAGTGGATGTAGCTGACAATAGAATAGATAAAGATTTGCTTTTTGAAATAGTTAATTCCATTATATACGAAGACGATTATAGTGAAGAATTGAAGTTGAAAATAATTTATGCCAAAGGTTTTGGTAATGAGGACTAACAAAATTATCCAAGACCTGTGTGTATTAAGACTGAAGCGTATTACGGCTGTAGGGTTTAAAAATTTTTCCGTTAAGACCCGTGTGTATTAAGACCGAAGCGTGTTACGACCGTAGGGTTTAAAAAGTTTTTCGGCAAGACCTGTGTGTATTAAGACCGAAGCGTGTTACGGCTATAAGGTTTAAAAAGTTTTTCGTTAAGACCCATGTGTATCAAGACCGGAGCGTGTTACGACCAAATTATTTTAAACTTTTCAGGCAAGACCTGTGTGTATTAAGACCGGAGCGCGTTTCGACTGAAT
>CAISYK010001191.1 GCA_903889605.1 uncultured Bacteroidota bacterium | reverse complement strand
CTTGAAGGAATACCAAACAGGCATTAAAATAGACAAAAAAGATGTGGATGAAAAAAAAATTACATTTCACCCTGTTATTCCGAATCTTAATTACAGAGTTTATCCATAGATTTGTTCAAATTATTTAAAACATTTTACTAACAGAGTCTCCGCTGCATATTGTCTGATATGGGTTATAGTCAAAACTAATAGCAGAGCAGGTCACCGCATAGCATTTATGAATAGATGAAGGCAGGCTGTTTCCGCATGGAGCATGCCCCAGGGCTGTTACTTCAATTGATGCGCTGTCGCCCGATGATAAACCTGATAAAAGATGGGTAGTGCCGTTATTTCCAGAGCTGGGAGATACAGGCGGACCTCCGTTTATACTCACGCTGTAGCCTGCAGCTCCGGCGATACTATCCCATGTAAACTGAATGGAAGACGTTGTGGTATTTCCGCAATTAACCTGCGGTGCAGGAAGGGGATGGAAAACTGCTTTTGAAATACTATCACTTGGATGCCCTGCGCATCCATTGTTTGAAGGTATAACATAAATGGAATTAATATTCGGTAAGTTAGTTATGCTGTAATTAGGATTGTTTGAAGTTTGATAAAGCGATTGCCCGTTGTAAAACGAATAATCATCATATCCGGCCGGTGATGCAGAAAAAACGAGTGAGGTTCCTGAACAAATAGAATCTGCTGTGGGTGCAACACTTAAAGTTACTGCAGGTAGGGGTGTTAATTCAATAAGAAAGAAGTTATCCACCGTAGGGCAGGATGCCTGAAGCGGATTTGAAACAGATACATAAACAACAGAATCGCCGGTAGGGAATATAATAAAATGATTATTATTGGGAAGATATGCGCCTGCATTCCATCTAATATTGACAGGAGTAAGGTTGAAATTAGAAAGTGAAAGAACAACCGAATCTTCACTGCATATTGTTTGATATGGATTAATATCAAAAGTTATTGCAGAGCAGTTGTTTGCATGGCAAGTGTGAATTGCCGAAGTGTCGCTGTTCCCGCAAGGTGCTGGGCCAACAGCAATAACACGGACAAATGAACTATCTCCAATATTCAATCCTGTTACAAGATGGGATGTTCCGGTAATGCCGGAACTTGGTGCAGCAAACAATCCGCCGCCGACGCTTATTAAATATCCTGTTGCTCCGGTTATAGGAAGCCATGTAAATTCAATAGTCGAGTCAGTTGATGTTGCGCAGTTTACCTGCGGTGCAGGAAGCGGCTGAGATATGCTTGGGGCAATTACATAACTTGAATCGGTGCAGCCGTTGTTTTCTGCAACAGCATAAATAGTATTGCCGTTAACCCAATTTGTAGAATAATAAATATTACTGGAGGAACTTTGAAGCTGTAGGAAATCACGGTAAAATGAGTAGTTATAAAAACCTGCAGGCGAAGCTGAAAAAATTATACTGTCGCCGCTGCATGCAGACAAAACACTGCTGCCGAGAGTTATAAGAGGCAGGGGATTTACTTTCATGCCGATTATATTACTGGGTGAACTAGTGCAGTTTTCGGCATTTGTCCCTAAAACATATATAGAATCACCAGAAGCGGCGTTTGGCAGAACAAAATTACTGATATAAGAATTTTGGGCTGAAATGGAGTTTTTAAAAAATGAATAATTGGTAAGGCCTCCAGGATAGCAGGTAAAAGTCACAGATACCCCTTGGCAGATGGTATCATTTGGCGAAACTGAAAGTGCAACCGAAGGCCTGGGATTTACAATAATTGGAATTGTATCAATTGAGGTGCAGCCGCTGTCGGTAACCATCATGCTCACTTTGTTTGTTCCCGGAATGTTCCATAATATTTTCTGCAGTCCTATACCGGTTCCCGGACTAACAATACCTCCTGCAAAATTCCATAAATGAGTTGAGCCGGGTGTTGTCGTTCCTGTAAAAGTCAGCAGTGAGGTATCTCCAATGCAGACAGGTGAAACAGCTGTAAAGGTTGATCTTGGAGTAGTCCGAACGATAATGCCTTTTGTGGTGCTGCTGGAGCATCCCAATGAATTTGTACCGCCCATTGAAATGGAATACGTACCTGGCAGTGCGAATATATGTGTCGCCGGATGGTATGTATGTTCAAGCGGAGACCCATCGCCAAAATTCCATTGCCACGAATTAAATACTGTTGAAAGAGTATCTGTGACATTAGTAAAATTAACAGACATTGGAGAGCAGCCAAGAAACGAACTGATATTAAAATCAAAATTTGGAGCTGCAATTACAGTGATGTATGCCGTTTTTGTGATATTATTAGAACAGCTGTGTGAATTGGTAACTGTTAACTGCACAGAATAAGTGCCGCCAATAGAATAAACATGGCAGGGCTGAAATTGGGTGCTGGTAGTGAAATCGCCGAAATTCCATAAATAAGATTCGCCTGAGCCATTACTTGAAAGATTTGTAAAGCAAGTGGAATCTATCAGTGCACATAGAGTTAACTTATTTGCTGAAAAATCTACTTTAGGCTTTTTATAAACAAGTACCGTGTCGTAAGCAACGCTTGGTAAGCCAACTATGCATTGGGTTGTAAGAGAAACAACGTAAGTGGTGTCTCCTATACTGCCTGCCGAAAAACTATGGACTGGATTTTGAGTCTGGGTAGTTGCAGAACCATCGCCAAAATTCCATGTCCGGGATTGAACCTGCCCGGTGGATAAATCATTAAATTGAGAGGTTAAAATTTCGCAGCCTTTTATTGGTGAAATATTAGAACCAATGACTGCAGTACATTGAGAAGAAACTTTTCCTGAAATTAAAATGAAAAAAAAGATAACAGAAAAAATTAAATAAGCCTTGGCATCTAATTTTTTGTTAATTTTTTTTTCGTTTAATACAAAAAAAGCAGTCATTAAATTAATATTATTTTGCTGCCGACAAAATTATTGCATGAGCTTAGAAACGGCAATACTAAAAATCATGTATTTTAGTAATTATTATCTTTTACTTTTTATCTTAATCCATCGTTTAAAATTTATATTCAGCAATTTTTTCAGCCAATCAAAATATAAAGCAATAAATCCAATAATTGAGAAGATCCAAATAATAATTAAATCGAAAGCAAAAGTAGACATTTTTAAATTAAATATCCTTTTTTCAGGAATAAAAAGCGGCTCATTAAATGAAATAAATTTTCCTGGAGAAGGTTTTTGAAAAATTGGGTCAACGACCTGAATTAAGCCATTTTCGCTCCGCAAAACTTTCTTTTTTGCAAATGAACGGCTTAATATATCAAATAGATAGTCGTTTGCATAATTGTCTTTTATCCTTTTAACCTTTTCATCCCCATTATCATAAATAAATGTATTTAACAGCATATCCTTTTTATGATCCCAATAATTGAATGTGTCGCTGTAATTAATATTTATTTTCTCTGTAATCTCAACAGTTTTTTCCAAATCCTTCATGTTTAGTATTTTGGTGCTGTTTGGGACAAAATTAAAGTCAGCACATTCTTGAGGAAATTTACTTAATTCTGCATTTAAGATTGCTGTGTTTTTCTTGAGTTTTTTATTTTTCAGAGGATCATTCGAATCTATTAATCCTTTGGATTCAATATTTATTTTAACCAGTTCCGGAATATAATAAGCAACTAAATAATTTGCCTCGCTGTGTTTTTTATCCATCGCATAGAATTCTTTTTCATATTTGTTTTCCATAAATTGATTCACCATCAATCCTTCATAGGCCCATCTTGCTAGCATTAATTCGGCCAAAAACGGCACTTTTTCGCCCCCTCCCATGTATTTGTTGATTTTATCATAACTGATCATAGCTCCGCCCATAATCATTTGGGGTATAATTAACAAAGGGATTAAAATATAAATGGTTACAGCCGAATTAAAAGCTGATGAAATATTCAACCCAACAATGTTTGCACAAGCAGAAACTGAAAAAAGCACTAAAAAGTAATCTCCGAAAAGTCCTTTTATTCCGATAATATAATTTCCTGCGAGTACAAAAAGCAGAGATTGTACAGCAGAAATAAAAAACAAAAGACATATTTTTGAGAAGAGGTAACTTAATTTACTGAGATTTAAAAATTGTTCTCTTTTAAGTATTTTTTGATCTTTAAAAATCTCCTCGGCACTAACGGTGAGACCAAAAAACAACATTACAATAACACTGATGAAAATATAGGCAGGGATATTTTCATTATCCCTGAATATATAAACTGAATCATCATTATTGCTGTAATATCTTATTAATACGGCTAAAACTATCGCTAATAAAGGCGCTTCAAGCAGGTTTATTGCAATATACTGGGTATTGCTGATTTTTGAAACAACATCTCTTTTGAGAAAAATTAAAAATTGTTTTAATTTACTCGGCCTTGAAAATGAAGCTGCCGGAGCAGGATCCAGCATTATTGTCACTTCATCATTATCGGCAAATTGTTTCTGATAATTAGCAGACCATTGTTCAGGTGAAACTTTTCTATCCGATGTTGAGTTACCGTATTCATCAACTTCTTTCGATTCTATAATATTAAAAATAGTTTCAGGATTTACATTTCCGCATGTTTCGCATTCACCAATATCGCTGTTTAATTGATTTGCAGCCTGTTTAAAATACATCACCGCCTCAATGGGGTTGCCGTAATATATCTGGTATCCGCCCTTGTCAAGGATAATAACTTTATCAAACATTTTATAAATATCTGACGATGGCTGATGGATTACAACAAAAATTAATTTCCCTTTAAGGGACAGCTCTTTTAGTAAATCCATTACATTTTCAGAATCCCGTGATGATAATCCGGAGGTTGGTTCATCAACAAATAAAATAGGCGGTTCACGAATTAGTTCCAATGAAATATTTAGCCTTTTTCTTTGACCGCCGCTGATCATTTTGTTTAAGGGCGAACCTACTTTAATATCTTTAGCTTCCTGCAGTCCGAGGCCGGATAGTGTAGTTAGTGTTTTTTCTGAAATTAAACTGCTGTTTAATTCACCATGGCATAATTCAGCATTATAAAATAAATTCTGATAAACTGATAAATCATCAAACAATAAATCATCCTGTGAAATATATCCTACGATACCGTCTAAGCCGCCTTTTGCATTATGCAGATCTATTCCATTAATGAAAACCTTTCCATCACTTGGTTTTTCTATTCCCGATAAAACATTTAACAGGGTAGTTTTTCCGGCACCGCTTCCGCCCATAATGCCGATTAACTTTCCTCCTTCTTCATTTATTGTTACATCCCTCAGAGCTTTTTCGCCGGTTTTAAACTGAAAAGAAATATGAGAGGCCGAAAAGCTTATTTTTTCTTCAATACCTTCATTAAAGAACCTTGAAACAATATCGCTGTAATATATCGTTCCCCTTGGCAGACGGAGGGTTCCGCCTTGCGGTAAAAGATATATGCTGTCTGATTTTATTGGGAACCCATTAAGGAAAATATCTGATTGTCCATTATATTTAAAGAAATACAAACCAACTGAATTTACTTTTATTATCCTGATTTCGCCGTTTAGGCCGTCAGCTTTAATAAATTTCCCTTGATTACCCTCTTCATTTTTATCGGATATTAATATGAATTCAGAGAAAATGGAATCGGAATTTACCTTTTTGAATATCAGATATTCGAAAATGGCTTTTTCCTCATTACTGATTTTGAAAACATCCGATACTGTAGAAAGTATTTCCTGCCTATGTTCGGTTATAGAAGCGTCAACACAAATAAATTCGTACAGCCTTATGAGTACAACAACTTTTTGTTTTTGATCAAGGGTTTTATTTATCTTTTTACAAATAGCTAGAGTCCTTACTGAATCCTTCATGGATGTCAGCTTTTTTTCCGGCTCTTTATCCTGCCCTGCTGATTCCTTTGTTCCTAAAAAATTCTGGTATAGTGTCAGATATTCATTACACTTTAATTCATTTAATTGTGAACGTAAAAAATGATTAATATAATTTTCTTGTTCTGCCGAACTTCCGGTGTCCTGTTTAGCAATGATAGCAAAAAGCTGCATCAGTGCTTTTAATATTTCTTCGCTCATTTAATCTTTTTTTATTGATTATTTTAATTTAAAACAGTGAGAAATGCTGCTGTTTTTCAAATAACCAAATACAATCTTTTTTTAGTGCTTTTTTCTAATATTATTCTTGTTTTTGATTTGAAATAACTGCTTTAAAAATGAAAAAAGATTTATCTTCATCTAATTTTACTAAGCAGTAACTTAATTTGTTGCCTGATTTTCGGGCAATATCAATAAACCCTAAGCCGGCTCCGCCGACATCAGAAATAACAGACTTTAGCTTTGCCTCTTTATATAAAATTTTTAAACCATCCTTATCGTGGGTATTTATATGATCAAGTATGCCTTTAAGCCTTTCTCTGTTTTCATTTTGAAGACTGTTGCCGCTTATAACAGCAAAGTCTTTATCTTCCTTACCTACTAAAAAAATTGCAGGTTCATCTCCGCTGGAAGCCTGGTGTTTGCAAATGTTCTGCAGAATTTCCACCATGATGTTGAATATTCTCTTTTTTGTCAGCTCGTCTATCCCGTCATTCGAAAAGTTTTTCTCAACCATCGCTAAAACGGCTTTAGTAATCTCCTGATCGAATTGACCTTCGTAAATAATCGACAAATCATTATCAGACATTGTTTTGTAAATATCATAAACATGCTGAATGGATGTTTTTTCCATGGTGTTGATTTTAAAAATTCATATTTCCCTTGTAATGACTGTCTTTAAAGAAAAAAATGTTTCTGCCTCATCCAAATCTTTGAATTCATATTCAATTTTATTTCCTGTTTTTTTTGCAATATCAATAAGAGCTACCTCAATAGAATTGTTATTGAATAAATTGTCGTTTATCATCAAAAGCCTATATAAGCTTTTTAATTCTTCTTTTCCAAAAGAGGCAATGGAATTAAGTATTTGTTTTAATTCGTTTTTTTTATTTTTTGCAATAATGTTGCCGCTGTAAATTTCATAATTCTCGCCCACTTTGCCGATCATCAGCAAAGATTGTTTTCCTTCAACCATTACAGAGCTTTTCCCCAGGTTCTGCAGACATTCTACAAGTACATTGAAAACTTTTTTCTTAACAAGGACGTTCTCTTCTGCATTATTCATTTTCCTTTCAGTCATCGACAGGATTGATTTGATCATGTTCTGGCTGAAATTACCCTTATAACAAAGCATAAAATTATGGGTGCTCATAATTTTATTCAAGTTCTGTACATAAGCGGTTGAAGTTTCGGAATTGTATATTAAATCATCACTTGTTTCCATGACATT
>CAISYK010001190.1 GCA_903889605.1 uncultured Bacteroidota bacterium | reverse complement strand
TGCACATTATTACCCTTACCACTACCGGCACCTAAGATTTGGTTTTGGTAAGTTAGCCCTTGTACTACCCCACTGTGTTCATACCAATTACCTGCACTTCTAACAACATAACTCGTTGTTTGTGCCATTTGCGTGATCTCCCCAGAGATATCCAATAATTGATCATTTCTAAGGGTTACAACCTTTTTAAATCCAGCGATATAGGCAGAAGAATGATTCGCATTGACTGTAAAATCGCGCATATTCTGTTTGAAATCATTGTAACCATATTCCAGATAAAATTCAGCCTGATGCTTAGGTAGGATCCAACGGGTAAATAAACTAAAAGCACCATCACTAGGTATAGAATTCACATTTTCATTCGCGTCAGGGCTAGACCCGGCAAGTACTGGAAGATATTTGGTAATGAATGATCCTTGAACTTTTTTTTGATCACTAGCATACATATCAACCACTCTAGTTAAGCCCAAGAAGAAGCCTTTCATAAAACTTGGTTGATAAGTAATGACCATTCCATTAAAATAACGGTCAGCATTTTTTGGATTATAAGGTTTTAAATAATTATTTTCAAAAGCAGCCGAAGTATCTTCATTTAGTTTAGAGACTATCAACTGCCACTCAAAAGAACCAATCGGTGTTTTTGCAGGTTTATTGCTGTGGAAAGAAAGGTGTTGAAACCCGGGCGCATTATTACTCATTAATAAAGAACTAAACTGCCCCGGCCCCCACCACAAATTTTCGGTGGAAGCAGCCAATGAAGCAGCACCCAGGTTTAATCTAATCGAAGATTGACCCGGATATAATTTTGAAAAGCTTTTCCCTGAATTAGAACCATAACCAGCAGTAATATCATAATCACTATTTGCAGCATATACAAGTATTGTGACAGCTCAGGAAGGTTCAAGTTTAATTGATCACCGTGAAATACTGCAGGTTGGAGCAAAAGTAGGATTGAATTACTCAAATGTTTATGACGCCAGTGGAGAAAACTTTAATGCTGATGCAAAACTTGGTTTAGCAGGCGGAGTATTTTTAGAAATTCCAATCGGAAAATACCTTGGAATTCAACCTGAAGTTTTGATTTCCCAAAAAGGATTTAAAGCAAGCGGCATTATTCTTAAAGATATGTACTATTTTACCAGAACAACAACTTATATCGACTTTCCGCTTCAATTTGTATTTAAGCCAAGTGAATTTATTACGTTTCTTGGCGGTCCGCAGTATTCATATCTTATTAAACAGCGCGATGTATTTGCGAATGCAACAACTAGTATTGCACAAGAACAGGAATTCCAAAATGATAACATCCGTAAAAATATTTTCGGAGCTGTTGGCGGGTTAGATATTAATATTAACCACATTACCCTTGGTGCAAGGGTTGGTTGGGACATTCAAAATAATAACGGTGACGGAACATCTGTAACTCCGCGGTATAAAAATGTATGGTATCAGGCTACTATTGGATTAAAATTTAATTAAAAAAACTTTTCACTAATATATAAAGACATTAATTCTAAAAAAACATTAATTATGAAAAAGCTAATCATCATCCCGCTGTTATTGCTATCGGCATTATCAGTGAATATTATTGCTCAGGATAAATCTGGTTCCGAAAAGTTTGGAAGCACATTAAATCTCGGCCTTGGTATAGGTTATTACGGATACGTTGGACATTCTCTGCCCGTAGGTACTATAAACTATGAATTTGATGTCGCCAGAAATTTTACACTTGCACCGTTTGCCGGAATCTATTCTTATCAGAATTATTCATATTGGGGCAATCCTAATAAACCTGGTTGGGATCCATCATACCGCCAGTATTCCTACCGTGAAACTGACGTCCCAGTGGGAATAAACGGCACTTATTATTTTGACCAGTTATTTCATGCAAACTCAAAATGGGATTTTTATGCTGCAGGTTCTGTTGGATTTGTATTCAGAAGTGTTGTTTGGGAAAACGATTATTATGGAAATAAACAAGTAAACCAAAGTGCCAGCCCGTTATATATGGATATGCATATTGGAACTGAATATCATTTAACCTCTAAAACTGGATTGTTTGTAGATCTTTCAACAGGAGTTTCCACATTTGGCTTAGCGGTTCACTTTTAAGGGCAGCAAAAACTAGTTGAAAAATATTAAGAAAACAGCAAACATTAAAAGCACATAATTGAATTTCAAAAGAACAGCAGCAGAGAACAATAATAACAGTTGTAAATATTAATCAGTTAAAAAAACAAAATACATGGGAAATTTACTTTATGCAATAGCGGTAATATTTGTTATTATCTGGGCCATCGGGTTTTTAGGTTATAATGCCGGAGGTATCATTCACGTTTTACTTGTTATTGCATTAATTGCGGTAATATTAAGAGTTATCAAGGGAAGTAGACCTATTTAAATTACAAATAAATATTAATTAATCAATAAATTAAAAAATCATGAGCACAGGAAAAGTATTAATCGGAGTTTTAGCAGGTGTGGCTGCAGGAGCATTATTGGGTGTATTATTTGCACCAGACAAAGGGTCAGAAACAAGAAAGAAAATTTTAAAAAAGGGTTCCGATACCGCGGATGACTTAAAAGACAAGTTTGATGAGTTGGTTAACAGTCTTACAGAAAAATTTGAAGCGGCAAAAGAAGAAGCCACTGAACTTTATGAACAAGGTAAAAGTAAAGCTGAGGAAATTAAGAAGGATGTTAAAACAGCGATGCATTAGAACTGCAGCTGGAAATATTGTTATGTTTATTAATTAGAAATATAATGAATGTTTAGAAGAACAAAATTAATATATACCCAGTAACCATGAGCACAGAAAAAGTTTTAATAGGTGTATTAGCAGGCGTTGTCGCTGGTACATTATTGGGTGTTATAGCTGCATCCGGCAAAGGATCTAAAGCTGAAAAAAAGATTCTACGTAAGGGAACTGAAACTAAAGATGAACTTAAAGATAGATATGCTGAGTTATTAAATAGTCTCAATGAAAATAATTAAGTTTTTAATATTGATACATGAGGACTTTATGAATAAGGTCAAACGAGTTACAGTAAGCCAATAATGAAGAAGCAAAATTTCCATAAATTACTAAATCGATTTTATAAACACTCCTTACAATAATACATATTATCATGGATGACAAAGTAAATTTTATTGAGCCGTTATTTGAAAGAGCAGAAGAATGCTTAAAAACAAGCCTTGAGTTATTTAAACTTAAAATGCTGAATAAAACAATAATGGTTTTATCGGCATTTGTATCAAGTGCTGCAGTTTTTCTTGTCCTTTTAATGTTCATTTTTTTCTTAAATATCGGAGCTGCTCTTTGGTTAGGCGAAATGCTTGGCAGATTGTATTATGGATTTTTTTGTATTGCCTGTTTTTATGGTATTATTTGGAGTGTTTTATATTTCTTTATGGGCGCCTGGATTAAAAAGCGCGTCAGTAATTCAATAATTTCACAAATACTTAATTAGAAGACTATGAATAAAATCACTTCTATTGATGAATTGAATGAATCAATTCTCCTGCTGGAAATTAAGCTTGCAGTTGATAGTACGTTATTAAAAGAACAATTTAAAAGCGCATACAGCAGCTTAAAGCCCATTAATATTATTAAGAATACAATCAAAGACGTTATTTCAGCGCCTGATTTAAAATCAACGGCAGTCAATGCTGCTATTGGATTTACAACAGGGTTTATTGCAAAAAAAATCTTTATTGGAATGTCGCACAGTCCTCTGACAAAACTAATTGGATTTATAATTGAAGCAGCTGTGGCGGCTAAAGCTGCAAAAAATGCGGATGGAATTAAATCATTTGGAAAAATAGTCCTAAGCAAAATAGCTAATCATAATTCTAAAGAAATATAATGGATGCTTCTTTTAAAATACCATTTTATGCCCGTATCGCCCTGATCTTAATCAGCATCCTGGCTTTTGTATTTACTATGAAAGTGGGACAGCATATTATTATTCCAATCCTTTATGCTGCTTTAATTGCCATTTTGCTGAACCCATTGGTTAATTATTTAATCAGTAAAAAGGTAAATAAAATTGTTTCTATTTCAATTGCTGTACTATTCGCAATCTGTGTTGTTTTAGGAATACTTTACCTTGTTTCATCGCAGATAAGCATGTTCAGCGAAACATACCCGAAGCTGTTAGAAAAATTTAATTTAACAAGTATACAATTAGTTCAATGGATTGCGCAAAAATTTAGTATTAGTGAATTTAAAATTCATGAGTGGATAAATGAAATGGAGAGTAAAGCAATTAATAATTTCGCGATAGGGGAAATGCTCTCTGAAGCAACACGCGTAATGGTAATTATTGCATTACTGCCGGTATATTTATTTATGATGCTTTATTATAAACCCCTGTTGCTGGAGTTTATCCGAAAACTTTTCCGTACTGAATATCATATTGCTGTTGCAGAAGTATTAGAAAACACGAGGAAAATTATTCAAAGTTATCTGGTCGGACTTTTTTTCGAAATGATAATTATTGCAGTGCTGAATTCTTCAGGTCTTTTATTACTTGGAATTGATTATGCCGTTATTCTTGGAATTACGGGGGCAATTGTAAATGTGATTCCTTACATAGGAGGAATAATTGCGATTGCGCTGCCTATGATAATAGCCTTTGTGACTAAAGATTCTCTTTCTTATCCATTTCTAGTCTTTTTTGTATACATATTCATTCAGTTTGTAGACAATCATTACATAATTCCAAGAATTGTGGCATCACGAGTAAAAATAAACGCCCTCATTTCTGTTATCGTAGTTTTGATTGGCAGTGCGTTATGGGGCGTTCCTGGTATGTTTCTCTCCATTCCTTTAACTGCGATTATAAAAGTTATTTTCGATCACATCGAACCTTTAAAACCGTGGGGATTTCTATTAGGAAATATTGTTCCTACCGCTTCCAGATTCTCTTTTTTAAACCCAATAAATAAAAAGAACTAAAATTACAATATCTAAATGTCATTAAATT